>CAYSMT010000128.1:0-7106 GCA_964432135.1 uncultured Acidobacteriota bacterium | reverse complement strand
AGGCTTCGGAATCCTCGCCAGCGCCTGGGGAGCCGTTTGTACGTTGACACTCTATGTCTTTCCCGGATTCAGCAACGTTGTGGATCTGAACTTGTTCGACCTGCCGATGGTGCTCTTTGAGGTTGCACTCAGCGTCGTTCTTTTGTTCCGCGGTCTGCGACCAGCGGTCGTTCCGGTGGAAAGGGATGCGAATCCCATCTGAAGACGGAGCCGTGGGTCTTTCTGGCGAGGGTTCTGCGAGGAGTTTGTTGGTGCTCTGGCGTTTTCACGCGCCCTAGCCCCTGTGTTTGGAATTGCGCTTCGCAGAGCGACTCTTTAATCGTTTTTCGAGCTCCTTGAGACGTTTGTCGACCTCCCGAAGCTTCTTCTCGAGCTCCTTCTCGCGCCTCTCCTCGACGGTACGTAGCTGCTTGATGAACTCTTGATTGTTCAGCGCCTCACGCAGCGACTCTAGCGCCTCCTTGTACTCATCGAGAGTGTGCTCGGAGATTCCTGTCAGACGTGGAAGCTTTGGTGTCTGAGGTAGATGTAAGTTCTTGAGGCCACGGAAATCCCGGGTCTTGAGTCGATCAAGGTCTTCGAGGTGAATGCGTTCAACATCACGCTCCTCGACTGTGGCTTGGATCGTGCGCTTCTTACTGTTGCGCCAGACCGTGAGTTGGATGATTTCACCGTCGTCGTGGGCCGTGATTTTCTTTCGCAAATCCCAGCTTCCGCCAATGGTCTTGTTGTCGACCGCGGCGATGATGTCGCCCACGGCGATCCCGGCTTTTTGTGCTGGGCTGTCTTCACTGACTGATCCGACCATTACGGCGCCCTTCCCGGAAAGACCGAAGTGGCGGCACAGCTCCGGCGTGAGGTCGACGACCTGGACGCCGAGATAACTGCGGCTTCGTGCCATGAGGTATTGCGAAAGCACGAGCGGTCGCTCGTCGTCACCAGGAAATGCGATGACCGGCATGTCAGGCATCGCCGGTGGCTCGACGACAATCTGCCGCGGATCGGGGCGTGCTGGCTCGGGCTGAGGCTCCTGGGCAAGGGCGGTCAGGAGTCCAGAAGCGAGGACAACGAGAGCCGCCACGGAAAGGAGGGTCGGACGACACGGTGCGCTGGACATGGTAGATGCTCCTAAAAGTGGGATTTGTGTGCGCTTTCGAGAGAGCTCTTCTCGCTTTGCGTCGCTGTGGTGTCGCCGTGCCGCAGACGTTCCAGGTCGACGACGACATCGACCTGCTCCCCGCCCCCCAGATAAACAAGCGGGAGCCGCGGTTCGGTACTGCTGAGCTGATCGAGATCATGCGAGATCGCTGCGTACTCTGCTCGGAGGCTCTCGAGCTGCACCCGATCCTGAGTGATGTCGCGTGCCCGCTCCGTGCGCCACAGGCCGAAGGAGAGGAGCGCCACGGCGAGGACGGTCGCCGCGAAGGCCAGGCCGCGCCAAGCAAAGCGGTGCGTCGGGGAGGGGTGTTCCAGACGGGCCAAGCGCCGTTGTAGCGTGGTGCCGAAATCAGGGTGTGCTGGCTCGCGGGGAATGGACTTGAGGAGGGTGTCGAGTTCTTGATCCCTCATGATGTGCCTCCCTCGCGTGGCTCCGCGAGCAGGCGCCGAAGATCGCGGCGCGCCCTGGAGATGCGCGATTTGACGGTGCCGAGGCGGCAGCCGAGGGTCTCTGCGATGCGTGCCAGCGGCCATTCTTCTATGACGTGCAGCACGAGTGGCGCACGAAAGCGCTCCGGAATCTCCCGCAGCGCCTGATCGACGCGCAAGACCATTTCCGCGCCCAAGGCGGCGTCTTGAGGCGATGGGTCCGCGCTGGATTTGTCGCGTTGCCCCTCGAAGGGAACCCACTTCCTGCGTCGCGCCTTCCGTCGTTGGCTGCGCAGCAGATTCGTAGCGATGCGGTAGAGGAAGGCCTGAAGCTGACCCTGCTCGCGGTAGGTCGCCGCCGCCTGGAAGAGCCTAACGAACGCTTCCTGGGCGAGATCTTGCGCGTCGTCGAGGTTACCGCTCATCCGTGCTAGGTAGTTCACGAGCCCGTCTCGGTAACGCTCAACCAGCTCGCCGAATGCGACGCGATCGCCCTCTCGGGCGCGCCGCATCAGCTCGGCATCGCAACGGGTCAGAGCCTGCGTTGCCATCGCGTTCGGGCAGCGAGCACCGGTCAAGCAAAGAGGTTGTGCATCCGCCGATTCCGCCATCGAAGGTCTCCGCTGCGAGGTCTCATGTCACTCGTTCAGCCTATACAACGCCACCAGGACCGGAAGGTTCCCGGCGGGAAAGGCTGCATCAACGGATGCTTCGCTCTCTTGGGTGGAACAATCAGCGCCGTTCGAAGAGGGTCGTGCCGCCGGCCTTGAGGTCGTCGATGGCGCGCATGACACGCTCACTCATCGCGCTCTCGGCTTTTTTGAGGTAGGAGCGCGGGTCGTAGACCTTCTTGTTGCCGACCTCGCCGTCGATCTTGAGCACGCCGTCGTAGTTTTCGAAGATATGGCCGGCGATCGGACGGGTGAAAGCATACTGCGTGTCCGTGTCGACGTTCATCTTCACGACGCCGTAGCTAAGGGTCTCCTGGATCTCCTCCTGGCTCGAGCCCGATCCGCCGTGGAAAACGAGCCAGAAATGGGCCTTTTCGCCAAAGGTCTCTCGAAGGGTTTTTTGACCGTCGCGGAGAATCGTCGGCCGCAGCTTGACGTTGCCCGGCTTGTAGACCCCATGCACGTTACCGAAGGTCGCCGCGAACATGTAGCGTGCGTCTTTGACCGCTCCGAGGCGACGATAGACCTCGACCATGTCTTCCGGAGTCGTGTAGAGCTTCTCGGCCGGCGCGTCTTCATTGCTGACACCGTCTTCTTCACCACCGACGACTCCGGCCTCGACCTCGAGAATGATCTCGCTCTTTGCGCAGCGCTCGAGCAAGCCCACGGCGATGTCCATGTTCTCTCCCAGCGGTAGCGCTGAGCCATCGAACATGTGGCTTTGGAAGAGATTCGCTTGTCCCTTCGCGCGCCGCTGCTCCGTTTGCTCGATGAGCGGCAGCAGAAAGCTGTCGACCTTACTCGCCTGGCAGTGGTCAGTGTGGAGTGCGACGTAAACGTCATAGTGCTCGGCCGCGCGGTGAACATACTCGGCTAGTGCGATGGCGCCAGCCGCCGCGTCGGCGACACCAAGGCCCGAGGCGAACTGCCCTCCGCCCGTTGACACCTGAATGATCCCGTCGCACTTGCGTTTCGCAAAGGCCTCGAGGCAGGCGTTCGCAGTGACCATTGAAGTGATGTTGATCGCCGGATAAGCGAAGCCCTTTTCGTAGGCGTTGACGAGCATCCGGCAGTAGGTTGCGTAATCGGCAACGGGCATGGCGAGGCTCTCCTTCCGTGGCCCTCGGCTACCCACGCCGTCGCGCGCGTCCGGGGCCCTCGCGCCGATGATGCCGCCGCGGATCCACGCCCGCAACAGGGGGGTATTTATCCGCAAGTCGTGTCCCGTACGGATCCGCGCCGTGGAATGATCGCTGCGCGATCAGAGGACCCAGGCGTAGCCCAGCTTGAAAAAGACGCTACGCTCGGAGGTCGTCAGTGTCGCCGAATCATCGCCTCGGGCCTGGTCGGTCAGCCCGAGGAAGACCATCGTTTGGGGATTGACCTTGTAGGAGACAAGAAATTGGGAGAGCAAGCGGCGGGTCTGGGCATCGGTATCGTCTGGGAAGGTGTTGTTTGATAGTTCGCGATCGATCGCTACACGCTGCACGATGGCACGAACGAGTAGCCTGCGCGTGAACTGGTAGACGACGCGTAGATCAGAGAGATGGGCGTCGAAGAGGCGGCCGTTGTCGACACTTAAGCGCTGAAAGGTATGGTCGAACTGGAAGAAAAGGTGGCGTCCGAAGTTCCAAGTGATTCCGGGGCGCAGCTTCAGCTCTCGGGCAGCGCGTGAGTTGTCGTAATCGATCGTGTCTCCGATGACGAAGCCGAGGGAGGCCGTCAGGTTCCCGTTGGGGCGAATATTGAAAAATCCGCGGACGCTGTCGAGGTCGTACAGCGTCGCATTGAAGTAGCTTTTCGAACGCATGAAGTTGACAAAGAGCAGTGACTGGTGAGCTCCGTCGAAGCGACCGCCGACACGCAGCGTTTGATCGGTCAACTTCCCTGCATGATCCTCCGTTCGGCTCGCACCAACACCGATGACCACTCCCGAGAGAAAAGCGCCGTCGTCTCCCCAGAACTTGCGATCGATCCCGCTGCCCATCGAGCGCGTGTCGACACGGGCGATGAAGCCGGCCTCGGCCCGGAAGAGCGGATCTTTGCTGTTGTACCAGACATTCCAGCGCCAGTTTCGCGAGTCATGGTTGTAGCCGATGTTGAAGGCATCTCCCGAGAAGCTACCTTCCGGTTGCTTGGCTTGGCTTGTTTCGTCGAGAGGCCCGTAACGCGTGCGTGAGGAGAGATACTGGAAGTGGATGTTGTCGACGTCGGTGAACTGCAAGTGCCCATCGACTCCCGCGAGCGTGTTCGCGTACTTCCCCTCTCCATGACGGTCCGTCACGAGCAACCCAAGGGAAGAGGACTTTCCGAGGTCTCTGCGATAGCGCAGAACACTGGTCGTGTTCTCCTCGTCGAGGGTCGTGCTTGACGAGCCCTGGTTGCCAGGAAAGATCAGCGTCGTCCCGCGGTCGCGCGCGACGAAGGCGCCGATGGCATGCGCGCCTTCCTTGCCTGTAAGTTTGAGCCCCCACTTTGGGTTGACGACGGTTCTCGTATGGACAGCTCGAAACCAGCTGTCGAAGTAATCCGTCCCCTCGAGAAAGAAGGGGCGCTTCTCCGGAAAGAAGAGGGCGAAGCGGCGGTTGATGTCAAGTTGAGTGGCATCTGCTTCGATCTGTGAGAAATCCGGATTGATCGTCGCGTTCAAGCTGAGATTGGGCGTGATGCCCCAGCGGCCGGAAAGACCCCATGCGGTGTCTCCATCGCCGCTTCTCAGAGAGCCGTTGGGAAAGCTATCTCTCTTACGGGTCTTGAGGTAGGTTGCCGTGGGTGTGAGGTCGATGCCCCGACCGGGCCGCATGCCCTCGAGGCCCGTCAAGAGTTCGGCCCGGCAGAGGTAACAGCTTTCGTCCCGGTACTGGGGATTCGACATGAGGCGCCGTCGCAGTGAGCGCGGATAGGAGCGGTAGGCCACGATACCCCAACTCTGCACCGCCTGCGTCTTCGGGAAGCGCAGGGCCGACCAAGGAATGGCGAACTCGACCGTGTAGCCTTCCGGCGTGATTCGTCCCGCCGAGTCCCAGATGGCATCCCAGGAGTAGTCCTCGCCGGGAGCTCCCGTGATGGAGCCGTAGCTGCCGACGCTGCCGACGCCTCGGACGATGGCATCCATTTGGACACCAAGGGGATTAGCCATGAAGGCGAAGCCCCGGCGCCGATCGCGAAAGGTGTCGAGCACGATGCCGACGAGATCGTTACGAAAAGCCCCGTCTCGGTCGGTGAGGTGAGCGCGAATGGCGCCCGGGTTCGGATCCTGCACGCGGAAGGCGACGTAGAGCTGCGCCTCGTCGTAGGTGACCAGGCACTCCGTCGCAACGGGTGCGGGGAGATTCTCGCCCGGAAAGACCTCGTACTCGATAGGGATGCGCGCTGCGTCACGCCACGCTGGATCGGTGAGCGAGCCGTCGATCAGGGGCGCTTTCCGCGTTCGGGGAACGACGTGCTCCGCGGGGGCGGTGGTCACCTTGTCCGCGGAACGTGAGGCCATGCCAGGATGCACCGCGAGCGAGGCGGTGAACAACGATAAGAGCATAACGCGAGGACATCTCACACGATAGAGTCTGACGACGCCGACGATCTTGCGCCAGCACTTTCCTGAGAGCTGCCCTCGAGCGTACCCTTGGCGAGAGTCCGCACGAGTTGTCCGGCAGGAGGCGGAGCTTTCCGTGTCGCCGGCCGAAGGGATGCGCGCCTTCTTGGCGGTGCGGACGAAGCACGGAGGCAAAGCTCTTGGAATTCGGCATGGAGAATCACCTGCTCGCGGGTCTCGGTGCGCTCGCCATGGGTGCTGGCGTGCTCCTCGCTCGGCGCGGCTCGCGGATCAATAATCTCTTTGCCGCATTGTGTGCCGCGCTGGCGTTGTGGACTCTGGGATTTGCCAGTGTGCGCATCGGGGCGCTGCCCGCTTCCTTCGGCGAGCCACTCTTCTTGGCGGGAAGCTGCGCCTCGGCGCCCCTTGCCCTCGAGCTGGCACTTACGCTGACGGGCATCATGCAACGCGTCGGTCGTCGCTTGGTCGGTGCGGCCAGCTTGCTCGTCCTCGGGTTGTGGCTGGCGCGCTTCATCCCCGCTTTTGGGAGCAGCTCGGCCTGGGGCACGACGGCCGCGCTGCTTCTCGGAACGATCTTTACGGGCACTTTGGGCTTGCTCGCCCAGCGCGCCTTGCATGCCCATCGCCCGGCCGAGCGCAGGACTTTCGGGCTCTTGCTCTTTGGGGCCACGGTTGCGGTCGTCGCTGGGCTCTCCGACTTCTTGCCCAGCGCGGGCGACACGCTTCCTTTGTTGGGTCCGCTTGGCCTGCTCGTCTTTCTCGTCGTGCTCGGGGCCTGCATCCTGCGCACACGTTTTCTCGATGCGCACACTCTCCTGTTACGCATGGCTGCCCTGCTGGCCGGTGCGGCGCTGGCCAGTTTGCTCGTCATGACCGTGCTCCATACCTTCGGTGGCGGCGTGCTCGCCGTGTTTCTTGTCCTACTGCCGGTGTTGACGGTCGCCTTGCCCATCGGACACGCCATCGCGCGCCGCACCTCGGGGGACGGGGCGTTCGTTGCAGCGCTCGAGGCCGTCTCGCGCCGTCTCCCGCAAGCCCGCAGTCGCAGTGAGATCAAGCGGATCATTCAGCGGGGCCAGGCCGCCCTGCCCGCGGAGACCCGTTGGGTGGTTTACTTTTCGTCAGATCCCTCCGGGAACTGGCCGCGGGTCTATTCCCATCACTCCGAGCAGCTACCCGAGGCGCTCGCGCCATCGTCCCCTCTGGGCACACTGCTTTTGCATCACAAGGTCCCTCTGACTTGGTCCGAGCTGCGCGTGCTCGCGAACGAGGCCGGGGCTCCAACCAAGCTGGCG
>CAYSMT010000127.1:0-7109 GCA_964432135.1 uncultured Acidobacteriota bacterium | reverse complement strand
CGAATTCACCTTAGCTCGCCCCGGAAACTGTCCAACGATTGGGGTCCACCTCATTTTTGCTCCTCCGCTTCTCCCCCGCTCTCGCCACAGTCAGATTGCCCCAAATGGCAGAACATATCAGTCGCTTCTTCATAAATCGCGGCACTACTCCCATACAAAATATGAGTTCTCCAGGACCGTGATAATTGTGACCGACAGAACCGGATTCCAAATCCACGGCTCTGGATCCATCGGCAGCGATGGGTGCATCGTCGCCTCAAATAGAGCCGATTTGCAGGCACTTAGCTGTGCAGTGCAGAAGATCCCTACGGGCAAGGCAACACTTGAGGTTGTCAAATAGAGACGCACAGGCGTCATCCGCTCAACGAGCAATTCCAGCTATCGACAATGACGCGTCGCGCCTGAACCCGTCACGTTCGTTGACCCAGGAAGGATGAAGACGTGTCTCAGTGGCTTGGAACAATGGCGCAGATTGGGTACGTGAGGGGCGAGAAATTTTCTTCTGACACAAAGGAGTCATATTGTGAAGTTGGTTCTTCGCAGCAACGATCAAGTGGAGCAGTGGATGAGTAGCACCAGAAGGTTAGTAACAGGCATTCTCGCCGGAGCCTCCATCTACGTGGTCGGCTTGTTCGTGATTCCATCCTGGGAACCGATCGAGGCGATCATCGATTCCACCAGCATCTCTGCAGCCAACATCACACAGATGGTCTATCTGACGATCTCGATAACGTTGATGCTCATCCTCAGCCGAGGCAAGCTTTCCACCTTCGGGTTTCGTCTTGTCAAGCTAAAACCCTTGGCCCTGGCTGTGCTGATCAGCATTCTATTTGAATTGGTGCTGTTGACCATCATGATGATCAGCATCGACCTGTTCACTCCGCAGCCCATGATGCCGGAGCAGGCCGGGCAGTTGAGCATGTCTTTTCCCCGGACCATTATTTCGATCTGGTTAATCGCAAGCACTTGTGAGGAGCTGTTCTTCAGGGGATTGATCTACGGCTTTCTCGAGCCGCTCAAGAAGAGTCGATTCATACTCCTCAGCAAATATATCAGCCTCCCGGTAGCCGTAGCCGCTATCATGTTTGGCCTCGGCCATCTCTGCTTGCTGAGCTTCATGCCACCGTTGATCGTAGCGAACATTGTCCTGAGCACCACGACATGCGGCTTTGTAGCCGGCTATTTTCGCGAGACTACTGGAAGTCTGATCCCTGCGATCGCAGCTCATATGACCTTCAACGTGGTCGGTTCCGGAATTCCGATGCTTATGGGCATGTCCGGCTGAACAGACGGAATCTGACAACCACGAATGCTAGACCTCATCGAGACATATGTGACTCGAGATCATCGCCGTGGCATCGGTCGAACAGAAGGTCCTCCAGAACTGGTTGAAACACCTGTTCGCGGCCCACGCAAATGACCAAATCCCATATTTTGATCAGCTCGCTGATCACTGAGGAGATCTCTGCGTCACTCCCGATCTGGCCTCTGGCTGGGCCGACGAGCTGATCGGCATTACGCGTCTGTCGATCAGCTCCGACAAGGACGTGCGAAGCCATTTCTACGGAACGAGCGCCTGCCTGAGCGCCCTCTACTCTGCGAGCCGCTACGATGAGTTGATCGGCCTGCTCGGGGAGAATCACCTCTGGCAGCACCAGCACTGGGCGGTGAAATCGCTGGCGATCCAGGGCAAAAAGCCGAAGCGATTCGTTACGCTGAGAGCTGGGGCGGTTTCAATGAAGTGACGAAACGCCTTCATCTCCGAGCCCGATGCCTCCGTCATCGACGACGCTCTTGCAGCCATGAGCGCTGAGGAACTGCGCGAGCTGGTTCGAGGGATACGGCCTTGGCTCGATGACAAGGCGCACGCGAAAATGGTCAACGAACTTACTGGCGCTCCCCGACCCTTCTTGCAATAGTGGGTACATCCACGGAGAGTTAGCAGCATGCAACTGCGCAGTGCGGGGCCGGAAGTCCGGCTGGTCAACGCCGTCCGGCAACCCTTTGACGGAGCCGTCGCTGCCGCACGCACCTGCTATGCCTCCCGGGGAATCATCAGCGCCGAGGAGGTGGGCGGGGATGCATTGACAGACCCTGCCGAGCGCGCTGCTGCACGAGCACGGCGCGACCAGCTCGCACAGGAGATCTATCTCGCCGGGCACCACACGGTCTATCAGCACGCGCACTTTACCTTCGCGATCGAGCGCATCTCCCGCCACGCGCTCTGGGCCTTCCTCCACGCCCATCCCTTCTATAATTCGGAGCAGGTCTCTCAACGCTATGTCAAGGTCCGGCGCTCCGCGGCGCTCGTCCCTGAACTCGAGCCGCGCGCGCTCGCCATCTACGAGAAGGTGCTCGCCCTGCAAGAGCAGGCTTACCTCCGCCTGCGTGACATGCTGGCGCCCGCCGCCGCTTCGGCTTTCTTCGCCGTCTTTCCGGGTCGCGGTCGACGCCCCGAAAAGTGGGCCCGCGAGATCCGCCGCAAGAGCCAGGAGGCCGCACGCTACGTGCTCCCAGTCGCCACCTGGGCCCGCCTCTACCATACCGTCTCAGCCTTGACCCTGATGCGCTACCGCCGCTGTTGCGATCAGATCGAGCTGCCTTCCGAGCTGCGCCTTCTGATCGATGCCATGCTGGCGGAGCTATTGCGCTGGGATCCATCTTACGAGCTACTCATCGAGGATCCGCTACCGGTCGAAGAGACCGTCGAGGCCCAGGCTCTTGCCGCGTTGGGAGACGATGCACGCCATACGCGATCCGCTGCCTTTTGCGCCGAGTTCGATGCAGAGCTCGGAGAACGCGTCTCAAGCCTGGTCGGTTACTCACCCGATGCGGAGCAGGCTGTAGCTCGCGCGGTGCGTGAGGTGCTCGGCTGCCCACGATCGATGCTCCCGGACGAAAAGGCCATCGCCCTGGCCGCCGATCCGGCACGCAATGCCATCTACGGCGAAGCCCTCAACTTGACAACTCACACCAAGCTCACCCGTACGCTGCACCATGCGCACTACACCTTCCGGCGCAAAATCTCGCATACAGCCGACTCCCAGGATCAACGCCACCGTATGACCCCCGCCTCGCGCCCCGTGCTCAGCGCACAGCTCTCCGACGCCCCGGATGTCATCCGTCCGAGCCTGATCTCCGAGAATCCGGACGCCCGGACCTATTTCGACGAAACGATGGAGCGTATCTGGGAGGGTATCACCCAACTCCGCACAGCGGGAGCACCCGAGGAAGCCTGCGCCTACCTGCTGCCTAATGCCGTCTGCGTACGCTACAGCGAGTCCGGCGACTACCTCGCCTTGCGACACAAGCACGCCCTGAGGCTGTGCTACAACGCCCAGGAAGAAATCTGGCGAGCGAGCTTGGACGAGGCCGAGCAGGTCGCGAAAATCCATCCACGCCTCGGTGCGTTTCTTCAGCCCCCTTGCTCGTTGCGTGCGCGGGCTGGGAAGAAGCCACCTTGCCCTGAGGGCAGCCGTTTTTGCGGCGTAGCCGTATGGAAAAAACCACTGGGCGAGTTCGCGCGACGCATCTAGCACTCGAAGGACTACCGGTAGCACAGAAACGGCAATAACTAATCCTGTGTCGCGTTCGAGACGAAGACCAACGCATCCTCGAGCAACGTCGGAAAGCCTTCGGGTACACCATGGGGCCCGCTCTTTTCGACGATCAAGCGGTTCGCGACACCGGCGTGGTCGAGGATCTGCGCCATGAGCTCATGCTCGGCCCGTTCTTTGCCCTGCTTGCCGGCGAAGATCACGACGCGAAGCCCCTTGCGCGCGGCGAGGCGCGCCTGTCTCGGGCACAACCTGGGAATTGAACCGCTGGGTGAGAAGGCGACAACACCGGAGACGGGAATGACGTTGGTCATGGCTAGATCGAGCGCGAGTCGCGCTCCCTGGGAGAAACCGCCGACATAAACTTGATCGACAGCGATGGGATAGGTCTCGAGAAGCTCGTGAAACAAGCGCGCGACATCACTGCGCCCCCGCTTAAGATCCTTCCAACCGAAAAGGCCATCACCGTGCGCCACCTGGGAGGACTGGAGATAGGCCACAACAAAGTCTTGGGAAAGCCTGTCCGAGTACCACCAGCGGCGCATGTGCTGAGCACTCGAGTTGCCATCGTGCAGAACGACAAAGAGCGGATAGCGCCGCGCCTCGTCGTAGGCCCGAGGCAGCTCGACCTCGAAGCGGGCGACAGCATGGCGTTTGGCCTCCTCGCGCCGCGCATGGCAACGCGCCACGATGCGCTCAAAACGTTTGTTGCCACGCAGAGGTGAGAAAACCTCGAGCTCGGTGTCAATCATGTACCACACACCTGCGTCAAGCCCTTTCTCCCAGACCGTCATGGCGTCGTCGTACTCGCCGAGCAATGCGTGGAACAAAGCCAAATTGTAGGTGTTCGCAAAAAGGTGATCAGGGTAACGGAGTTTCATCTCCTTGAGCAGACGAATACCCTCCTCGATGCGGTGAGAGTCGAAGAGCGTGATGAGCTTGTCATGATCTTTGGTGTAGGCCGCCTCATCTCCCGCGGCGTACCCGACCCGAAGCGGGGATATCGCAACAGCAAGGCACAGGCACAGGTTGCTCACCAGCAAGGTCTTGCTCATTCAGGCTCCCGCTCAAGCCAATGGTCTGCGCCCAGAGTACCTATCGGCATCTTCCCACTTTGAGTAGTAGCGGCAACGAGACCTCCGTGCGGCCTCTTTGGGACGAAACGCATCCGAACGGTCCCGAAGGGCCTGCGAACGGGACATAGATCGCTTGACGGCGCCTGGCAACACGGTCGAAACCTCACCACCCTCCGAGCCGGAACGAGACGACGCTCCCCGCCCCGACATCAATCGCCCCGATAATCAGGCGCAAGCGTCAATGCGATCTTGCGGATGACATCCCGGCTCGGCCGGGGCGCGCTCGGCCCCCTTGCTACCCTTGCCGTAACTCCCCTCGAAGCGACCGTCGTTGGGAACGACGAGGAAAAAGTCCGCCTGCGACGAACCTTCAGGCAGCTCCGCAGAGGTCGCACCCAGATCACACATGCCCGGCTCGGGCACGAGCGACACGTAGCCCTTGGTGAGGTCACCACGGTAGATGCTGTAGCCACTCCCTGCGCCGCAATCCGCACTCCAGCTCAACGAAAGTTGTCCCGCCGCTCGTGTGATCGTCAGTCCGTCGATGACACCGGAAACGGGGTGATTGACTGGCTCGCAAGAGGAACTGGTCACCCCATCGAGCGCCAACTCATCGACATTCCATCCGGAGGTCGTCAGCTGTGCGTCGGAGTCCAGTACGAAGCGCACGCGGAAGTTCGGGTTTCGATCTGCCCATTGCGAAACATCAAAACTCATCTCCTTCCAGGTGTCATCAAGCAACCTCTCTTTATTGAAGAGCGGGGTCCAATTCGATCCATCCGCGGAAACCTCGAAGCGGGCGTGATCCGAGGGTGCCACGTTGAGCCAACGCTGGAAGCTCAGCCGAACATCGAGCGCATCCGAGGCGTCAAGGGCAGGCGAGGTCATCGTCGAGTTGACATTGTTCTCGTAGGAGCCCTTGTAGGTGCCCTTCCCGCTCAGATCGTTGCCAAGCACCTTCGTCCCGGCGAAGGCCGATGTGGGATCGTCGTGCGGCGTGTAATCCGGTGACGCGGGACCGGATCCGATACCCTTGGGCTCGCCAATCTGCCATTCGCCTCCGCCCGATCCAATCCAACCCTTGTTGGTCTCAAAGCCGTCGCGCAAGAACTCAAGTGCCGGACCCGCACCGCCGACCAGGACGCGTACAGCACCCAGCTCGTCCGGGTAGGTGTTGTCTGGATCCGCTGAATGCAGCTCGTGTAGCGTAAACACGGCATCCTTACCACAGGGAAAGTTCTGCCCGATTTGGAAGCGGTACGCTGTCAGGCTTATCGCTGTCATCGATGCGTCGATATCGCCGTAATCGGCACTGTCGACGAGCACGGCCACAGCACCGGGATTGGCTGGACCGGAGACTAGACGCGCGCTGACACCCTTCGCGTCCTCGCTGCCATTGTTCCGAAGCTTGACCCGCAACTCCCAACGCTCGCCAGGATCGACGGCACCGTTGCCGTTGCCGGAGATCTCCGTCAATCCCGTCGTCGCCTGGAACCGCAGATCCGGCCCAGTCATCGTCATCGCATGCTCCGCGAGTGTGGGACAGTCGGCTGCATCGCGAACTCTGAGCTTAGCCAAACCATCAAATGGCCGGTTATAGCTATAGGTCGGATCGGCCTGCGTGGCATCGACAACGCCGTCGTTGTTGAAGTCCCAGGCGTAGGTGTACGGAGCACCGGCTCCGAGTCCTGGGCCCACCGTGCTGTCGAAGTGAACGGGGTTACCGATCCGCGACGGATTCGGGCTGGCGGTGAAACTCACCTCTGGCCCGTCGCAGGTCTTTCCACGACCCCCGGTAACCACAAGTGCGAAAGTTGCATCGGTCTCCGGCGTCGAAAGCACGGCGTCCTGGTTGATCTCCGCCGCCTCGATCTCGACCTTCCACAACCCGTCTTGCGGATTGTGCACGAAGACATTTTCGACGGTGTCGACTTCATTCGCCGTGCCGCCCGGCACAGAGTACCTGCCTTTCTTGAGCCCCCAGTTACCGTGGTAGACATCTCCTGAGGGCGAGGTGACGCGCAAGTTGAGGTCGTTGATGCGATGCACACTGGCCGAGGTCGTCCCCGGCGGATCGGGATAAACCATCGTGATCTTCAACTCGCTTTGGCCAACGGGTACATCGATATCGAAGGAGAGCAGGTCATCGACCTGCATATTCATCTCCTCGTCGATGATGAAGCTCTCGGCCGCACGCTCATGAGCGAGGCGGGCGCTTGGCCTGCCCCAGCCCTGATGAACTCTCGTCAGATCGTCGCCCTCACCGCTGAACGCGTACTGCTGAGCATTGTTGATCAGCAGCGCCTTCATCGTCGCGAAGTGCGGCTGACGTTCAAAGACGGTGCTTCCCTCGGGGTTCGTACCCCACACATTCTCCGACCACATCTGAAGCATTAGCCCCAACACACCGGCCGCCTCCGGTGTCGCCCCGGAGGTCCCTCCAAAGTTTGGTCTGTAGCCATTGCCCGTCGTCGTC
>CAYSMT010000126.1:0-7132 GCA_964432135.1 uncultured Acidobacteriota bacterium | reverse complement strand
AACCCCGCCAGCCCCCGAGGAGATGCGCAAAGCGCTGCAAAGCTACGACGCTGCTCTCGACCGGAACGCCCTGGGTCGTGCTGCGATCTCATTGCTGGTGGCCATCGATTCCTTCCTCGAGCTGCAAAGCGCTACCCCACCCTCGCTCCTATGGCGCCGAGACCTGCCGGGAATCGGGGGAGATGCTGCCGGTCCGATTCCCTCGAGTGCGGGACCGATCTACCTCGGCGGAAGCGGTGCGAACCGCTGGAGCGTGTGCGACGGCATCATCATCGACTTTGGCGGAGACGACCTCTACGAGCCCGGGGCATGCTCCCCCCCCCTCAAAGGGGGCGCAGGGCTGCGGGTTGTCATCGATTTCAACGGAAACGACCGCTATCTCGGCACGCATCCTGGCCAGCTGGGCGGCGGGATCCTCGGCTTGTCCATACTTCGTGACCTTGCCGGCAACGACCGCTACGAATCGACCCGGCTGGGTCAGGGGGCCGCATGGTTCGGGGTGGGCTTTCTGATCGACGACGGAGGCGATGACCTCTATATCGCCGAAACCCTCTGCCAAGGCGTCGCCGGGCACGGCCTTGGCATCCTTGCGGACAGCGGGGGCGCCGACAGCTACCGCTCGGGCACGAACTCCCAGGGCTTTGCCCTCACAGGCGGCGTTGGCATCCTCGTGGATCGAGAAGGCAACGACAGCTATCTTGCTGGAGCAACGCCTGGGGGCTCAGGCGATGGCGGACTCGGCATCCGCTGGGATGGTGCCGGTGACGACGACTACCGCGAGCAACGGCTGGGCCCGGCGACGCTTACGAACACCCAGCCACGATGGTTGATCGACGGCGGCGGCTTCGACATATCGCGCCTCGAACGATCTGCCGAAGGCCGCAAGCCGTGACGACCGGCCCCCGTCTTGAGTGCGCATACCAACCATGCATACGCGTGATCACGCGGCCGGCTTTCGTTCTCATGGCGGTAGCTTGCATGCTCACATGCCTGGGCTGTCAGACCCAGCGCCGGCTTTTCGAGACCCCCGTGGACGAGCCAGCCGAGATGGATCATGCTGCAACCGGCGTGATCCATGTCGTCAGTGCCGGGCAAACTCTCTGGCGCATCGCCCGAGCCTACGGCCTCCCCCTTGAGACCCTCGCCGCGGCAAACAGTATCGAAGATCCGACAAAGATTCGCGTGGGGCAGAAGCTGGTGATCCCTGGCGCCATGCGAGTTCTCGACGTGCCGCCCGCTCGAGGGCAGCTCTCATCGCCGGATGTACGCGAGGTGGCCCCACTCTCCGAAGCTGGTCAAGAGCTCTCTCGAACAGGTTGGCTCTGGCCACTAGAAGGGCAGATCGTCTCTCGTTTCGGTGCGCGGCGCCCGCACGGGCGGCATCTCGGCATCGACATCAGCGCACCCAGGGGGACTCCGGTCCGCGCCGCGCGCGCGGGAGAGGTGGCCTTCGCCGGCGTGCAACGCGGTTTCGGCAAGCTTGTCGTCATCTCCCACCGCGGGGGCTACTCGAGTTGGTACGCCCACGCGCGCTCCCTCGTCGTCAAGGTGGGTCAGCATGTCCGCTGCGGCGAGCTCATCGCGCATTCCGGCGCCTCGGGAAACGCAAGTGGCCCACATCTGCACTTCGAAATTCGACGCAAGGGACGAGCTCTCGACCCACTGACGCTTCTTCCCTGATTCCGCCACGCCCTCCCGCATCGCCTTGCTCCCGGGCGCCCGTCCTCATCCGATACCTTCCGATGTCAACAGCCGGTAGCTTGCACCTCTCGGGGCTCAAACCCAGATTCTCAACAGAGGGCGTAGCTGGAGACGCCAGAGAGCTTGTGCAGCAGCGGAGAGTGCGATGAGTATGGAAGACGTCGAGTTCCCCTGCCCGGCCTGCGGGACGGTGAACCGCATCGCGGAGGCACTCGTGCCACCCAACGGGGAGATCCGGTGCGGGCACTGCGGGGAAACGGTCGCGTTGACGACTCCGAACTCCGGGTCAAAGAAGCGACGTGGAGCAAGCTCCCTCCCTCCGGCCTCGTTGGCGGACCCGGAGATGGATACGGGTACCCTCGTCGTCTCAGGAGAGGAGTCCATGACCTCTCCCCAGGAACACTTAGTCTGTTGTCCCGAGTGTGGCCACAGCTTCGACCCAGCCGATGCGGCACAGTCGCGGCGCCGAGTGCTGATCGTCGAGGACACGGATTTCTTCCTGCAACTGGCTTCGGATGTCCTTGGGCAGCGGTTCACGACGGTGGCCGTGCGCACCGTCGCCGAGGCACGACAGGTCTTGGCGACCTCGCCGATTCACCTCGTCGTGCTCGATCTGACCCTTCCCGACGCGGAAGGCACTGAAGTCCTGCGGGCACTCCCGCGGCGCGATATTCCCGTATTGA
This sequence comes from uncultured Acidobacteriota bacterium, assembly GCA_964432135.1. Lineage (GTDB taxonomy): Bacteria > Acidobacteriota > Polarisedimenticolia > J045 > J045 > JANTFM01. The sequence goes on along the minus strand of CAYSMT010000126.1, from coordinate 4,748 downwards.
TCTACACCAGCCGGGACGAAACCTCGCTGATCGGGCCAGAATGGGAAGCGCTCACGTCGCTCGGAGCGAGCGACGTGATCCACAAGGGCATCAACATCGAAGAGGCGCTCCTCCAGAAAGCAGAAGAACTCCTCGCCGCCGAAACGACGGCCTGATGCTCCTCTAACTTCCCGATACGGTCGCGCTACGGAGCCGCAGGAGACTGCGAGCAGTCGTAGATGCACTGCAACATCGTCGCCTCGGCCGCGTGCTGACAGACCAGCCGCTGAGCATCCGCGTGGGCCTTCGCGCTGCTATACGCAGCGTAGCAGCGGATGTAGTCCATCGGCATCACGGCGGCAGCAGTGCATTCCGCGCGCTCCGCCAACGCATCCGCGAGCGTCTGCTGGTAGGCGTTGCCGCACACGGCGAGATCCTCGGCGTACTGCTCGCTGCAAGCTGCGGTGCAGTCGCTGGCTCCCGCGAGGGAAAGCCCCACACCGGCCCACGCCACACAAAGAACGAGCAGGAGCACCATAGCCAACCGTCGCATCGTCACGTTCATGCACTAACCTCCCCAGACGGGAAACCCCGCCGGCACCCTAGTGTTTACGCCGGGAATCGAAATTTGCCAAGCAGGTGTCTAAGATCATCCGCTGCTTCCCATCCGCACCCGACGTTTTTCGTTCTACGCAAGCCCTCTTTTCGCTAATTTTTCGCCATCAAAACCAAGATACAGCCCGATCTCATGGAGCAGTGTCGCCAAGATCTCCTCGACCAAGCTCTCCCAGGTAGCGCAGAAACGCTCCAGGTTACGCTGATAGAGGCAGATTCTGTCCGGCAGCTCCGGCGGCGGGCCCTCCGGCCTGCGATCCGGCAACGGAACGCCGAGGTAGAGACCATAAACACAGGGATCGATCGGCGGATCGTAGTCGATCAGATCCTCCTCGCGTGGAAGATCTTCGACAACAACCGTCACCTGCTCGATGCGCTCGCGGAGCTCCTCAGGAATCTGGCCAAGCGCCTCATTTGTCGCGCGGGTGAAATCCTCTCGGGAGACGCGGGCGGGGCTGGGGTAGGCCTCCGGATCCATCTCGTGGGCCGCCAAAAAATAACGATCGGCGAGATGGTGATCCCCGCGGCGCTCGATGCAAAGCGCCATCCAATAGCAGGCCTGGGGATCGGAGGGCTCGAGATCGAGAGCTCTGACGAGCACGACCTCCGCGCTGTCGAACTCACAAAGCTCGAACAGGCACAACCCGTAATCCGCCAGTGCGCTCAGGTCATCGGGATCCGCGGCAAGCACCTCCTCGAGATAACGTGTCGCTTCGCGGTAGCGATGCTGTTCGATCATCGATGACGCCACGATCTGTCGTGGCTCGTGAGCATCAGGCTCGAGCATGAGGGCGCGCCGGCACAGGGCCTCGGCCTCGCCGAAGTCTTCCCTCTCGTGCGCGTCCATGGCGCTCCGAAGCAGCTGATCGTAGCTGTTTCCTCTCCGGCTCGTGCTCAATCTGCTCTCCCGTGGCGTTGATTTCGCGGGCGCAGGATAACAAAGCGCCGCAAGGGCTTCCAATCCGAGGAAGCGACCCGGCGGGTGGCCGATCCTCTGCACGTACTTACAATGGCATCATGAAGATGTCCTTCCTGCTCTGCCTGCTGCTGGTCTCTACCCCGAGTCAGGCCGATGATAACGCCCCGGCCGAGGCTCAGGTCATCCCCCCCGTCAAGCGCTACGAGGTCCACCTTGACAACGGAGTGCGGTACTTGACGGCTATTTCCGACGGTTCTCGGATCGAGATACATCGTGCGGACGGCGCGCGCATGATGCTCCGAGTGGAAGGTGGAAAGCTGCTCACGAAGCTGCCTTCATCAACCCTCGAAGACAACGACCGCCTTCTGTTGACGCCCCTGGGCTACAAGCTTTACGTCCCCCCCGAGTATCCTGGCGCCCTCGTCATCGAATCACCAAACGCACACCGCACGCTCTTCACCCTCCTCGATAGTAAGCTCGTTGCCGCCGAGAATGACGGTGGTAGCTGGATGAACGATGGGAAGACAACCACGCTCCGGCTGCCCGACGGTACGCGGATCGACTTCCTCGACGAGTATAGGAGAGTCGAAGCGCTGACGATGAACGGCGAGCGTTTCTCGAGGGAACTAGGTGCCGACACCTGGAAAGCGCTCGGCAAGCTACCCTCACCTCCGCTGATTCCCGACCTCGGCAATTATTACCTCGCCGGAGATGGCAACGATTGGCGCCTTCCTGTTCACGAGGAGCACCTCGTCTTCGCTTGGAGCTGGTACCCTTACGGCCTGCCGCTTGCCAATATCGTCGGGGATATCACCAAGGAAAACAGGCGCAGCGATCTCTACCACTTCTTCAAGCTACTCGACCATACACTGCCGCCCGCGGAAGCCGGCGGTTACCTGCTTGCGCGCCGGCTCGCCCTCGGAGGTGGAGACTGGATCGTCTTCAAGCCTCCGGGGGGGCCAGAGCAGACGGTCTTCGTCCTCCCGGGAGCCCTCGAACCCGACTACCGCATTCCGCCGCGCCTGGACATCTCGCCGGTACGCAGCATCCACTGATGCGCCTGCGCTGAACTCAACACCTTCCTGATGGGTCAAAGAAAGACGCTCAAAAAACCTGCGCTTCGGCTGCGAGCGCGGCGCCTCGCAGCGCTAAGGTGGGATCAAGGACGAGATGCACGGGAATCGTGCTCATCAGCTCGCGGTAGCGCCCTTTGGCGCGAAATCCCTCGAGTAGCTCGGGGCCCTCAACGAAGACGCGTAGCTTCGGCGCCATGCCTCCCGCGATGAACACGCCACCACGGGCAAGAAAGCTCAACGCCAGGTTGCCAGCCTCCGCGCCGAGGATGCGACACCAGCTCCGCACAGCCGCGAGCGCGGCACGTTCCGTTCCTGTCGCGGCGGCCTGCGCGATCGCGGCAGCGGGATCGACCCCATCAGGCCAAGGGCGATCGAGCTCGCCGAGGCGATCACGGTGAAAGCGACAAAGCTCAACCAATCCTGGCCCCGAGATGATACGTTCGTAAGACACATGTGAGTACAAGCCACGCAAATGACGCCACAGCGCGAGCTGCTCGTCGTCAGCCGGCCCAAAATCCGTGTGCCCGCCCTCGGTCGGCGCGCACTGCCAACGCACACCGTCCCAGCAAACGACAGCCTCGCCAAGACCCGTGCCGGGGGCAATAAGGACCCGACGGGTGGGCGACGAAGCTTCAACGGCCCCTCGCCCAGCATCGCACCCAGCCTCTGTCTGATCGTAGTCCTCCCCCGAGGAAGGCTTCCGGCCGCCACCAGCCTGCAGGGTAAGGAGCTGGTCGCGATCAAGCGATGCGAGCCCCCACGCGGCGGCCTCCACGTCGTTGAGGAGCTTGAGCGGCACGCCGAAACGCGCTGAGAGCACCGGACCGTCGATCACCCAGGGGAGATTCGTCAAACGTACGACAGACCCGTCTGCCGGCGCAGGAACACCTAGACAGACCGCGCGCAGCGTTTCATGGGAAGGGCATGATGCGAGGAAACGATCGAGCAAGGACGCGATGCCATCGAAGTCCCGGGACGGTAGTACGCGGATACCCTGGAGGAGAATGCGCTCGCCGCAGCGTGTTGCCCAAGCGAGACGCGCGTGGGTTCCCCCGATATCTCCGACGAGCAACATCTCTCTCTCCGGGACGGACGAAGCCCCTACTTTTCAGGGACACCGGCCTTGAGCAGCTCTTCATCATAAGCCGCGACGACCTGCTCGCGGCTGATTAATCCGATCGGGTGTGCGAAATCGCCCGGAGGAACGACAACGAGCTCGCCGAGACGATCCCGAATCATGCGGCGCACGGCAACATCCAGAGACTCCGCCGGGTGAATCGTGATCGGCGTCGTGGCGAGATCCTGCGCGACAAGCAGGCCCGCGACCTCTCGCTGTGCCAGCGCCGCGCGCAGGTGGGAGTCGAGGACCCAGCCGACCATGGCTCCCTCGGCATCGAGCACAAGGAAGCTCACCGCACCGGAGTCCGCGAAGCGCCGTACGATCTCCTCGTAGGGCGTACTCGGCTCAAGTGCACGCTCGGGCACCTCGTCGAGGCGCAACATGTGGTCATCAACCTGAAGTCGCCGCAGCACCTCGAGCGCCATCTGCCCCGCGTGGTAGGGCGCGTCCGCACGCGAAGCAACCTGCTTTTCGTAGAGGCTCGCGCGCTTGGCCATGGCAAAAGATATCGCGCTAGTCCACATCGTCGGAACGAGCAGGAAGTAGTTGCCCGTCATCTCGGAGACGATGATGACCGAGGAAAGTGGCGTGTTTGCAGCGCCTGCGAAAAAAGAGGCCATGCCGACGAGAACGTAGGCCTCGGGGTTGGGTGCGATCCAGGGAGCAAGCTGATGCAACAGGATTCCAACAGCACCGCCAAGGGCACCCCCGACGACGACCGAGGGGCCGAAGACGCCTCCTGAGCCACCGGAAGCGATACTCGCCGAAGTCGTCACCATGCGTAGGCCGGCGGCGAGCAGCAAGAACTTCCAGCTCAGGCTCAGATCGAGCGCTCCTTGCACGACGCCATATCCAGTCGCGATCGCGTCTGGAAAGAAGAAACCGACGATGCCAGTGATCACACCGCCGATGAAGGGAGTGATCCACAGAGGCAAGGCCGTCGCTTTGAACAGATCCCGCGTCGAGTAGAAGACCTTGACGAAGAGCCCGCCGGCGGCGGCCGTGACCACGGCGAGGATGCTGTAGCCGAGCAGCTCGA
>CAYSMT010000125.1:0-7209 GCA_964432135.1 uncultured Acidobacteriota bacterium | reverse complement strand
TTACAAGACCGCGATCGCGGCCTGAAATCCAGGACAATCGGCGTGCCAGGTCAGGAGCTGGACGGGAAAAGCGCGAAAAGCGCACCGTTGAGGGCTCACCTCACGCAGCCTGACCTATTCGTGATAGTCCACGACGCGGACGCTGAAGCGTTTCACGGCCTCGGGTGCCCCGGCGAGCAAGACCGAGAAAGCTCCCGTTTGCCCCGGCACCAGACGCAGCGGCGTCGTTGATGCGCTTCCCGTCGCAACGACGCGGTCCTCAGCGTCAAAACCCTCCGCGGTGACCACGACCTCCTCGAGAGGTACGGGGCCACGGTTGCGCAAAACACCTCGAACAAGGTACTTCCCGTCTTTGAGTGCTCCTCGAGAGTCGACGATTTCCAGGAGCCGCGGCAAGCCCCGTTCACGCAGTGCCGCCTGCACGAGCGGATCCCACTTGGCGGCCTGGAGGGCCGCTACGGCAGCGAGGTCAGCGGCATCCGGACGTCCGACAGCTTGAAGCAGGAAGGCGTGTAGGACGTGATAGTCGGGCAGCGCGGCAATCTCGGCGTTCTCAAGGGCCTGCTCCATGTGTTCGAGGGCTTGCTCCGACGATCCCAAGCGACCATAACACTCCGCAAGAACGGCGTGAGCCTCCGCCGCCTGTCCGCGCTCGAGACGACCCGCAAGCGCCGCCTGAGCCGAGACGACAGCTAACTCGCAATGACCCGTCTGCGCTTCATAGGCGGCCTGGATCTGCTGGCCCGGTGCGTACTCCGGCGCGATCGAATGCATGCGAGCAACGAGCGCAGCGACCTCCCCGTAGTTGCCCTCTGACCAAGCGACCTCCGCCGCTTCTGTGAGTAACCCAAGTTGGCGAGGATGCCGTGCGAGCGCCTGGCGAACCAGCTTCGATGCACGCGCCAGATCCCCCTGCTCTCGGTGACGCCTGACAAGACGTACGAGCGCTTCCGGGGGGAGGGAGGGGCTCTCCGCCCCGCCAAGGCTGCGCTCGATCGCGAGAGCCTGCTTGACGACTGGGAGCACTTCCCGCGCCGGCACGGCGAAGTTGATGTTCTGACCCTCTGCCAAGGTAAGCGAGCATACGCCGACGACCCTTCCGTCGAGATCAAGCAGCGGCCCACCGGAGGAGCCGGGGCTGATTGGCGTCGTCGTCTGGATCATCTCGACCTCACCCTTGGCGATCGAACGGCGAGCCGAGACGATGCCATCGGATACCGTGAACTCGTAGCCCCGCGGATGACCAACAGCCACGACACGCTCTCCGACAGGAGGCAGTCGGTCACTCCGCAATGCCAGGGGTTTTGCATCGAGACCAACGACCCTCAGAATCGCCAAGTCTACGCGTTCGTCGACATGAAGAATCTCCACCGAGGCAATGAGTGCTCCGGCGTAACTTCTCACCATCGCCTCGCTGACTCCGCGGACAACATGGGCGTTGGTGACGACGAGACCGGGCTCAGAGAGCACGAAGCCGGTGCCGTAGGAGGTATCTCCCGTCGCATCGACGGTCCCAATGACCTCGACGACTGAGGGCCGAACCCTCTGGGAGAGCGCGGCGATGCCGTCGTCCTGGGACAAGGCCGGGGTGTTTTGCCAAAGGAGGACAACGAGCAAGCTGAGGAACTGGAGGCAACAGCGCGACATGGCGACCCTTGGCACGACGGCAGAAGCGAGCAAAGCCGTGAAATACGGCGATTCCCAGCGGAATATAGAGGGCCGTCAGCCGAGGAGCCAATGACAGGCGAGCAGAGCACCGACGATGCCGAAGAGATCGGCGACGAGGCAAGCCGGAAGAGCCCAACGGGTGCGTCGCAGCGCGACCTCGCCGCCATAGACGGCCAGCACGTAGAAGGTCGTCTCGGTGCTGCCCTGCATCGTCGACACGAGATAGCCGATGAAGGAGTCGGGGCCGTGAGCCTTCATGATCTCCGCCATGACGGCGTACGAGCCAGAACCGGAAAGCGGGCGCAGCAGCGCCATCGGCAGGGCTTCTCCCGGCATGCCAACCAGCTCGCTCAGCGGAGAAATGACACCGATCAGCGCCTCGAGACCTCCCGAGGCACGCAGCATCCCAACGGCAACGAGGATCGCGACCATATAGGGGATGATGCGCAAGGCCACCTGAAACCCTTCCTTCCCGCCATCGACGAGGGCCGCGTAGACCGGAACGCGGCGCGCCCAGCCATAGAGCATCACGAAGAGGATGATCAGGGGCAGTGGAGCCGAGGACGCGATGGCCCGCAAGGTCTCTACGAAGGGCATCTCCTTGTTGAGCTGTGCCGCAGCGAAAACGAGCCCCACCAAGGCGGCGAGACCGATGAGCAAGGCGAGCAAAACCCGGGGTCGATCCCAGTCCGGTGCCGGCGCCACCTCGTCTTCGGCGAGATCGAGGGCTTGCCCTGAGGCGTCGACGAGCGGGGCGGGTCGCGTGCAGCGAAACACTGGCCAACGTGAGAGCAGGAAGGACATCACGAGCGCCGCCGAGGTCGAGCAGAGGGTCGCGAACAGTGTCGTGGCGATGATCCCTCCCGCGTCTTGAGAGCCCAACGCCGCACGAGCCGCGATGACCCCCGTGGGAAGCACGGCGACCGCGGAGGTGTTGATGGCGAGGAAAAGACACATGGCATCCGTGGCCGTGCCTTTGCGAGAGTTGAGCCGATCAAGTTGACGCATGGCAGCGATACCGAAAGGAGTCGCCGCATTGACCAAACCCATCATGTTCGCAGCGATGTTCATCGTGATCGCAGCCAAAGCCGGATGACCATCCGGCACGTCGGGAAACAGGCGCCGAAAGAGCGGGCGCAGCCCTCGAGCCAAGCTGCCGAGCAGGCCAGCACGCTTGAGAACCTCGACCAAGCCCAGCCAGAAGGTCATCACGCCAACGAGGCCGATGGCCAAGGTCACCGCGGCGCCGGCGGCATCGACAGACGCACGGGTGACCGCTTCCGTCTGGCCTGTGAAAAGCCCAACGAGCACAGCGATGACGATCAGCGCGAAGAAAATGGGTCCCATGGCCGGGGATCCTATCACCTTCGCAGCCGTGCTTTCGGATCCGGCGGGAGGCTCACGGAGAGACGGTCCAGCGTGCCGCTCTATCCTCCCCGCGAGCAAGCCGGCGCGATGCTTGACGGCGAGCCACCCGCCGGAGCGCGCGCTCCACGACGAGCGGCCTTGCTCTGGCCGAGGTCGAAACACAGATTGTCACTAGATTCCGACCTCTTTGTGCGGAGTGCGAGCCTTGATGATGAGCAGGAAGTCCAGGAGCCGGGCCCGGGGGATCACCCTCGTCGAGCTCCTCGTGGTCTTGCTGACCCTCTCGCTCCTCGTCGCCCTTGCGGTACCTGCAACCACGCGTGCACTGCAATCGGCACACCGTACTCGCCTCGCCGGCATCGGCCAGGCCCTCTTCCACGCCGTGCAACGCTACGTTGTGGACCACGGGCATCCGCCACCACCTGGCAGCTCGCAGGTGGACGGGCTCAATCTCAGGACTCTCGCTCCCCTCGCTCCCGCAGGCTATTTGCCGCATCCGGGCGCGCTGCTCGATGCGCTCCGGGATCGCCGTGTCACGGCCTACGACACTCCCGGCCCCCCAGGCAAAGAGGGCTTCTGGATGCTCCTGATCGACGGCGAACGCGCTGAGATTCAGGTGCTCGTGGCCAGCACGGATCAGTTCCCGCTCTCTCCCGGCGTCTGGATCGAGGGCATCTATCAGCTTCGGGGAAACCGTCTTGAGCGCCTTGCCGACGCACGCCCGACGGAGCGAGCAGGTCAGGCCTTCCCGATGGGGCATCCGGAGCCCGCGAAGCTTGTTTTTCTCAACTTGTCGCCGACCCGCGCCGTGCTGGACTCCGTGAAGAGGGAGAACCGGCATGGCTGATCGCAAACGCTTTTGGAAAGAGTCGATCGGGGTCGTTGGAAAGAAGAAGAAGAAGGCCTTGTCTCGGGGTGATGCAAGTCCAGAACACATCGTCGCGAAGAGCGAGAACCTCGAAGCGAAGCCCGTCGAGGCCGCGCCCGCCAAGAAAGCTGCGAGCCCGAGCACAACGACTGTCACTACCTCGCCGCAGCAGCGAACTCGCCGCCGCGACCTGCCCTCGGTCGAACGCCGCCGCGAGGCCCAGAAGGCCGCGCTGGCTCCTGTTGCGGAGCTGCTCGATTCCCTTCCCTTGGGCAGCATGGATTTTCCGCGCCAGGTTGCCGACAAGCTCTGGCCTGATCCGGACCCGCAGGAGCTGCGTTGTATCGGGATCATCGCGAGCGATCGTCGAGCGGTACGAGACGATCGTGCAGCGCAGGCGATCCTCCGCGTGATCGTGACCCGCCAGCGGGTCGGCTCTCTACTCGCAGGCCGGCATCTTGTGGCTGGCGACCCGCTGCGGCTCGAAGCCCGAGCCAGCGAATGGTCCCGGCTGGCAGAGGTCGTTGAGGAGTGCCTCGCTCGACTGCACATCCCGGAAGACTCGCCGGCGCAAGCCGCCGTCATCGGCGCAGCACGCTCTCTCCTCCCCTCACCGCAGAAGCTCCGGCACGAAGGAGCGTTGTGCTCAGCCCTGGCGGGACTCGTCGCCTCCGTACAAACCTTCTCGAGTGCTCCGGCCAGCCGCGGAGGCGCCGAAGTGCCCCTCGCGATGCACGTCGTGCCCGAAGCCGCTGCCGTCCTCGAACGTTTGCGCGCCGGCGCACTGGACCCATCGGACATGATCTACCTGGAGCTGTGTGCGGGTCTCCTGCTCGCGCACCAGGATCTGGCCCGATCCGATCGCCCTGCGCTCGAACGGGATCGCGCCCTGTTGGCAGCCACGGGAGCGAAGCTCGAGAGCGAGATCGACCGTGCGCTCGCCGCGCACCATCGCGATCCCGAGGCGACCGAGCACCTCGCCGCTTGGCGCCGTCGATCGCTCGAGATGCGCTCGCGTATCGACGAGCGGCTCACAGCACCCGGACAACGCACGCCTCACGATCCGAGCGAAGAGGGGGCCTTTTCGCCCTCGGCCTACGACGAAGCCGCTCTTCTGGCTCATCTCGCCAAGGTGCGTCCTGAGGAGAGCGGGGAGGAGAGCGACGCCAAGCGCAAGGGGTGGCGACGATGGCTCCCTATGAGCTTCGGCGCTTTGGCGCTGGCCTCGCTAGTCGCTATCAATCTCATGCTCCCGGAGGCCTTGCCTCCAGCGCCGCGCATCAGCGCTGCCGATTTCCGTGGAGCGATCGCTCTGACGACGGCCGATGGAGCCGGCGCGCTGCTCATCGCAACCGCTGACCCGACATGGAGTTCCCTGGACGAGGAGCAACGACGCGTCGCCACGATCCGCCTCGCTGCCAACGCGGAGACAAAAGGCTTCCAGGCCGGCATTCTGCTCGCGACCGATGGCGCCCCCCTGGCGTCCTGGGTTCCAGGGGCTGAGCCCCACCTCCGACGAGGTCCAGGCCTACGCCGGCTTGCCGCACTCAGATCCGTTTCTGAGCGAGATGGCGTCATGCCTCGCCGCGCCTATCTTAAGAGATGATGGCAAAAAGCAACCACACGAAGCCCCGAGAACGCCGCACGGTTGAGCGCTTCGCCTTCCGCTGCCCTGTCGACATCTCGACCGATGACATTCAGCTACGAGGTCAGCTCCTGAACCTCTCGGCTACAGGCGCGCTCATCGCGCTACCTGCCGAGATTAGCCTCGGGTCCGAGGTGAAGCTACGCATCGAGCTGCCAGGCGACGGGCCACCCCTGGAACTTTTCGCGATGGTCATCCGCAAGACGAGCAACCACCCGCTCCGTCTTGGCGTCACTTTCATTCTGCCTCCGCCGGAGGTCGTTGCTCGAATTCGGGGTCTGATCTACGAGACGAAGTAAGTTTTTCCTTCGTGGCGCTTGTCGGACACCTTCCAGGGATGCCATCCTTCTCTGCCCGCCCACCTGGACACGGCCCCCCTTCCCTATCGAGGTCCAAATCATGAAGCTGATCGAGTGTGTGCCCAACGTCTCCGAGGGACGCGATCACGCGCTCCTCGAGCGCATCGCTGCCGCCGTACGCGCCATTGAAGGCGTCGAACTACTGGATGTCGATCCCGGCGCCGAGACCCATCGCACGGTCTTCACCTTTGTCGGTGGCGTGGACGCCGTTGCTGAGGCGGCCTTTGCTTTCGCAGCCGCGGCCACTGCGCTGATCGACATGAGCCAGCACCACGGGGCTCACGCTCGCATGGGTGCCGTGGATGTGATGCCCTTCGTCCCTGTTGGCGGTGGCGCCACGATGGACGACTGCATCGATCTCGCCCGGCGCGTCGGTCGCCGGCTTGGGGAAGAGCTCGACTACCCGATCTACCTCTACGAGCATGCGGCGACGCGTCCCGAGCGACGCAACCTCGCCGAACTACGTAAGGGCGAGTACGAAGCCCTCCCGGCCAAGCTAGCCCAGCCTGAGTGGGCGCCGGACTTCGGACCCGCGACCTTCGTGCCCGCCAAAGGTGCCACGGCCGTCGGTGCGCGCCCCTTCTTGATCGCCTACAACGTCGACCTGAACACCGCGGACCGGAAGCTAGCTCACGACATCGCGCTAGACATCCGCGAGCAGGGCCGCCTCGCCCGAGACGCCGCAGGAAAGGTCTTGCGCGACGCCGAAGGCAACAAGCTGCGCAAGGCCGGTAAACATGAGGCCACGAGAGCCGTCGGATGGTACATACCGGAGTTCGGGCGTGCCCAAGTCTCGATCAACTTGACCAACTATGAGCTGACACCACCCCACCTCGTCTTCGATTCCATCCGGGAAGAGGCCGATCGCCGCGGCCTGCGTGTGACGGGATCGGAGGTCGTGGGCCTGATCCCCCTCGAGGCCCTACGGTGGGCCGGACGACACTATCTCAAGCAGCAGGGTAAGACCCCTGCCGTTCCTGAACCAGATCTCGTGGCTCTCGCTCGCGCAAGTCTGGGCCTTGATGATGTCAAGCCCTTCGATCCCGCGGAAGCAATCATTGACTACCGACTCTCCCCCCGAGAAAAAGGACTGCGTGCGATGAGCTTGACCGGCTTCGCCGACGAGCTTTCGCGCGCCACACCGGCTCCCGGTGGCGGTTCCGTCGCCGCGCTGCTTGGTGCTCTCGGAGGCGCGCTCGCCTCGATGGTCGCCGCACTGACCCACGGCGCACCCGGGGCCGATGGCGAAATACGTGAGCCCCTCGAGCGGATCGGGGAAAGCGCCCAAAGCCTCAAGGACC
>CAYSMT010000124.1:0-7217 GCA_964432135.1 uncultured Acidobacteriota bacterium | reverse complement strand
GGAGCGATGAACAACTCGTCACCGGCTCGGATCTCGGGTGCAGGCACGGTCTCGAGGCGCCGCTCACGCTGTCGTTTAACGATCATCTGCTCAGCGCCACTCGAGGCCAGTAGCGCGTTACGATTGCGCTCGAGAATGCGCTCCTGGGCGTAGCGCCCGATGAGCATCAAGGCGATAAAGACCGTCAGCGAATCGAAGTAAGCCGCTTCCGGTCCCGTCGTCACGTAACCCCATGCTGACCCGGCGTAAGCCAAGAGCATGCCGAGCGCGATCGGCAGGTCGAGATGTGCGAGACCACGGCGCAGGCCGGCCAAAGCAGCGCGAAGGAAAACAGGACCTCCGACGAGCAGCGAGAGCGTGGCGAGCACGAGATTCAGCCGCCCGAAAGCGTCGAAGAGAGTCTCGCCGCGCGCGAGCCCAAAGTAAAAGCACAACGTGAAGGTCATCACGTTGAGCGCGATCGAGATGCAGATGGCCATGCGCAAGAGCAGCGCACGCGAACGACGCGGCGGTGTCTTGCTCGGTGGACCGAACCGGTAACCGAAGCGTTCGGCCTCCGCGAGGTAGTCTCGTACTTCTCCCTGGCTCGGATCCCAGCTCAGATCGACCTTCCCCAACGAAGGGTTGATTCGCAGCTCGATTCCCGCAGAGTAGCGGCGAAAGAGCTCTTCGAGCAGCCAGACGCAGGCCGCGCAGTGGACGCCCTGCAGATCGAGAGCGAGGCGCAGCACGCCGTCGGCAGCCGAAGGCGTTGCAGCGATGAGACGCTCGAGCCACGCGAAGGTGTTCTGATTGAGCTGACTTGCAGGGGCTTGGCGGCCCGAGGCAATATCGTAGAAACGCTCCAGACCCTCGCCATGCAACAGCTGATAGACGCTGCGACATCCGCGGCAGCAAAAGGGGCCCTCCTCGGGAGCCCAAGACGATCCCAGCGGATTCTGGCAATGTAAGCAATAGGCCGCGTCGAGGGCGCGCTGCCAAGCCAACTCTTGCCCAGGCGGCGGTGCCCCACCGGGCGGCAATGCGCGCAAACTCGGCTCCGAACCCGTCGCCGGCGGCACCCCCCCCTGGCCCTGCGGGCCCTGCGCGTTACGTGCCGGAGAAGACATCTTCGCGCTGCCACTCCTTTTGGCGAACCCCGCCCTCATGGCCGCGCAGCGCGTTCGAGAACCACCCACACGCGCGGCTTCGCCGCTCGGTAAAAATCCTCCTCATCACCAGGCGGAAGAGACTAACTAAGCATCCAACAGTAGTCAAGCACGCGCTCATGTCGCCTCCGTACTCTTTCGCAACTTGATTTCCTCTTCATTTTTCTGCGGCGATGACGCGCTCACTACTGTTTTCCGCTTTTACGCTGTCCAGAAAAGAGCGGTCAGAAAAGGCGTGCCTGTCCTTCGAGGAGCCGCCGAACGGGAGCATAGCGGCAACGGTGCGCCGGACAGGGCCCGAGGCGCTCGAGCGCCTCGAGATGCGCTGGGGTGCCATAACCCTTGTGGCGCGCGAAACCATAACCGGGATAGTCCTCGTCGAGGCGGCGCATGATGGCATCGCGACAGACCTTGGCGAGGATACTCGCAGCAGCGATCGCCAGATGCTTTCCGTCGCCGCCGACGATGGCTTCCTGCGGTTGATGCAGCCGGGGCAAGTGGCGAGCATCGATAAGCAGGTAGTCGGCTTGCGGAGTCAGCTTCATTACGGCACGCTCCATCGCCTGTATCGCGGCCTGATAGGGCCCGATTTCATCGAGCTCAGCCACGCTGACGATGGCGATCGCGCTGGCGACGGCGCGACCTTTGATGCGCTGTGCCCAATACGCGCGTGCTCTTGCCGACAGGGTTTTGGAATCATCGGCTCCGGGCAGACGAGCCCGGGGTGGCAGGATCACAGCAGCGGCCACCAGGGGGCCCGCTAGCGGCCCGGCACCGGCCTCGTCAACGCCCGCGATGTGTCGGTAACCCTTGCGGCGCAGCATGCGGGCGCGCTGGCGCAGCGCGCGGCGCCGATTCGAGGAGAGCTGCACAAAAGGGGAACGCGGTGACATCGAGGCGCGATTCTATAGAATCGATCCGTGCTGGAGTAGCGGGCAACGGAGGAAACATGGCCGGCCAGGGAGTTTTCATCACCATCGAGGGTATCGAGGGGGCGGGCAAAACGACGCAGGCCCTGCTGCTCGGGAGCGCGCTCCAGGCGAGCCATCATCAGGTCACGCGTACCCGCGAGCCTGGCGGAGGGGGTAAGGTCGGTGCCACACTGCGCCGGTTGCTAAAGGACCCGCAGGTTTGGAGGGAGCTGGAGCTAGCCGAGATCTACCTCTACGCCGCAGCGCGAGCGCACCATCTCGAGTCACTGATTCTGCCCGCGCTCGCACAGGGTCACGTCGTGCTCTGCGATCGTTACCTTGACTCGACACGGGCTTACCAGGGCGACGGGCGCGGTAGAAACCCTCGACTGATCGAAGAGCTTCACCGCCTTCCCCCTCTCGACACGCGACCCCAGCGGACACTGCTTCTCGATCTACCACCGGCGCTTGGCCTCGACCGAGCGGCCCTCAGAGACGAAGACGAGCACGCGGGTTACGACGACGAAAGCTTCGCCTTCTTCGACAAGGTGCGCAGCGGTTTCCTGCGCATCGCCTCGGGCGATCCAGAGCGTGTGCGCATCATTGATGCTTCGGGCGATCCCTCTCGTGTGCATCAGCGTGTGGTCGATGCACTGCTTGATCTCTTTCCCACGTTGAGCGTCGTGGAGGGTAGAGATGGATGAGTTCGCGCTCGTTCCCCTTAGCAAGATCGAGGGGCAGACGCAGGCCCTCGCTACCCTGCGAGGCCTGATCGAGGCGGAGGAGTTGCCGCCGCCCCTGCTTTTCCACGGCCCGGAGGGTTGTGGCAAACGGACGAGTGCGTTGGCCTTTGCCGCCGCGCTCGTCTGCCGGCAGCGTCGTGGGAGCGACGCCTGTGCTTGTTGTTCCGCCTGTCAGCGCGTTACACAAGCGGGCGCCGTGACCGCATTACGTGCGAAGGCAAGCTCCCAGGACAGCCCGATGGCCTACCCGGATATCGGCTTCGTCTCGCTTCCTCAGGGCAAAACGCGCATCTCTATCCTGCAGTCCCGCGACCTCTGCCGCTCGCTCATGCTGCGTCCCTTCGAGCTCAGTTACCGGGTCTATATCATCGAGCCCGCGGATCGGCTGACCCTCTCTGCCGCGAACGCACTGCTCAAGGTTCTCGAGGAACCACCTTCCTTCGGCGTGATCCTCCTTGTCACGGCAGCACCATGGTCCTTGCCCATCACTATCCGCTCCAGAATGCGCGCCATCCGATTCGTTCCGTTGGCCGAAGAAATCATCCTACGCAGACTCATGGCCGAGGGTCATCCGATTGAAGAGGCTCGAAAGAGAGCGCGTTGGGCCCGTGGAAGCCTTTCGCGAGCGCTCGAACTCGACGCCGCGCTCCGCGAGGAAGAGATCGGCACGTGGGTGAGCGTGCTCGAGCAGGCGGGGCGCGGCGCTTCCCCCGGAGCCCTTGCGGTTTCTGCGGCCGAAGGCTTTGCCGGAGATGCCACACGAGCAGAGCGTTCCCTCGAGCTACTCGAGGAGTTGCTCAGAGACATCGCTGCTGCGGCACAAGGTTCCCCACCCCTGATGCTCTCCGAAGATCAGCTGACCCGCCTCGCCCCTTGCGAGCAGGCTTTGCTCGGCGCCGCGGGGGAACGCATCGAGGTCATCGACCGTCTAGCCCGAGAGATCCGCGTCTTCAACCGCAATCCCAGACTGGCCATCGAAGGAGCTGTGCTGGCTCTTTGCGGCGTGATCCGCAGAGAAGATCTGCCAGCAAGCTGATCCTTCGCTATCATCCCCTTGGCGAGCGCTAAGAGCGCTCGGATCAATCCCAGAGAGGACGCGGCATGTCGACAGAGCGCAAGGGCGGTCAGAAAGCGGCCAAGAACCAGTACAACATCGGCATCAGTGAGGAAACCCATCGCGGCGTCTACGCCAACAAGGTCATCGTCGCTCACAGTCGAGAGGAGTTCATTCTCGACTTCGTCGCCGATTTTCCTCCCGGACCGCAAATCGTCGCGCGCGTTATCACGGCGCCCACCCATGCCCGCGCACTGCTCGACACCTTGGCAGAGAACCTCGCGCGCTACGAGCGCCAGCACGGTGAGATCCCGCGGCGCGCCTCCTCAACACCTCGCCCTGCTGCGGACGCCTGAGCTGTTTCGACACATCCCGGCGAACTCCGTGCGTCGTCCGGGTCGAGTGCGGGGAATGCCGCCGATGCGCGGGGCGCTTCGTGGCTACGACCGAGCCGTTCTTGAGATCGATCTGGAGACAACCCTGTTGTAGGAAGTCGATGCCGAGAAAAGCCGCGACACGGATGCCCGCCAATGCGGCACGGCGGGAGAGGTCGATCACGGGCAGCTTGTTGACCTTCGCTTGCATCTGCCCGAGCTGGAGTTCGGCCCGGTGCAGAGTCCCGGCTCGATTTAGGCGTCCCCCATAGGCCCTGATGCCTCCGGATTCGTGCCGGAAGCCGGCCCAACCGCGCACCAAAGACTCAGCGAGCAAGGTCTTATAAGCTCCCGTGTCGATCAAAGCGAGGACCTCCTCGCGCCGCCGCTCCGTCTCGATTCGTAGCGGAACGAGGAGTTGACCCTCGACGCGCAAGAGCGGTACGCCATCGAACGGGATCGCCCAAGGATCGACGAGTAACGGGTCGTCATCGGCTTCGCTTGTGCGGGGTGCTCGCTCGAGGCGCAGTCGCTGCCCGGAAGGATCGATCGTCACGAGCAAGCCACCAAAGAGATCAAGGCCGACGATGGCCTGATAACGTCCGCGAGGGTGAAGTGAACTCTCTGCGGCCACGCCCAGCGCCTGACGATAAACCAAGGGGCCAAGATCGAGCTTCTCGAGGAGCCCCCGCTCGACTCGGTGTACGCCACGGCCCCCTCCTCCGAAGAGGCGCCCCCCAGCAAGGCGGACGAGCTTGGCCTTACGCGCCGCAGAGCGGGCCAGATGTAGACCCGACGCCCCGGAGTCCAGCAACGCGGGGATGCGTCGTTGGGTCCCGGTCCCAATGGCCATGAGCAGACCGCGCAGCTTGCCGGGACTGGTCGCGAGCGTCTTGAGCTCAATTTCGGAGGGTAGGTCGAGGCGTTCGATTTCCCAGAGCTTACGATCACCGAGCGCGACGCTCAGGGCCAAGTTGTCCCGCGCGCTGCGCAAGCGTTGAGCCCGGGCTCCCTGGCGACGGCCGGCACGGAGGAAGCGTCTCAGGAACTCGCGTCGCTCTTGTCTGCTGCCGGCAAGACCTGCGAGGCCCCACAACGCCTGCACTTGCTCCGGCGAACGCTTCAGTACCTCCTCGAAGGCCTGGCGTGCGGATCGAGGCCGAAAACGGGCATCGAGCACCTGCCCGAGGATCAGCCACGCCAGGGTTTGGCCGTCATCGCGAGCGAGGGCCTGACATGCCGAAGCGTGAGCCTCGCGAGGATGGCCACAACGCCAGGAGAAGGCCGCCCGGAGCGCGAGCAGCTGCGGCTCTGTTTCCGTCTCGAGCTGTTGAGCCACCTGGCAAGCGCCCTGGCCCGTGCGGTCGAGATAGTCCGCAAGGAACAATCCCTTGCGTCGACAGACGGGGTCCTCGGAGCGCGCCGCTTGCTGAGCGGCTGCAGCGAGAAGGTGTCGGCTGGCAAGGTGTCGCAACTCAGCCTCGCCAGGACAAGGCGTAGCGAGCACAGCCGCACTTGCGAAGATCAGGAACAGGCCGGAGATCTGAGCTAGCCGGTGTTTCATGCGATCTGGGTCGTCTCACGCGGAACGAGAGCCGCGAAAGCTTCGAGATGAGCCGTCTGAGGGAACATGTCGACGGCACCGAGAGTCTCTAGGACCAAGCCCTGCTCGTGAAACGTTGCCAGATCTCGGGCAAAGGCGGCTGGGTGGCAGGAAACGAGAACGACGCGCTGTGGCGCAAGTCTTCGAATCAGCTGTGCCTGGCCCTTCCCGGCGCCGGAGCGCGGCGGGTTGAGGGCGATGCGATCAAAGCGTTCCCCCCTCGAGACGAGATCCTTGAGGGCGGTGCTGACATCGCAGACCTCAAAATACGCACGTTCTCGACCTACAGCTTGGGCAGCCCGCCGCGCTTCGACAATACTCGCGCGATGCGCTTCGATCCCGAGCAACTCGACCTGACGAGGGCTTGCCGTCAGGCCGAGCACGCCAACGCCGCAGTACAGATCGAGCATACGGCGCGGCGGCGGGTCGCCGGCAAGAAGGCGCCCGAGCTCAGCGTAGAGCCCTTCGGCCGCCCCAAGATTGACCTGAAGAAAAGTTGTTGCCTGCTGGCTGATCTCGACGCCGAGGAGCGATTCCTGCAGGGACGAAACCCCAGCCAGGAGTTTTAGCGAGAGAATGCGCCGACCGCGCTCGACGAGACGAACGATACCGGCAAATCTGTCATCTCTTTCCACGACCTCCCGCGCGAAAGCACGCGCGCCGCGAAAAAGGCCCGGCGGCGTATGCAGCACGGCCAGCCAAGACCCTCGTGCGCGTCCCCAGCGCATCGTGATCTGTGTCGGCCACACGCTCGCGCGCGTGAGTCGCTCCGCGAGGCCGTTCAGAAGCCGGCGGGCCAGCTCCGCGGCACCCGGTGCCGTCAGAAGACAGGTATCAATCGCCACGAAAGCCGCGCCCTTGCCTCGGGGGCGAAAGCCGACACAGGGTGGGCTCGTACGCGGAGCCACGGCAAAGCGCACACGACCGCGATAGCCCAGAGCGTGTGGTGAAGGGATGAAGCACTCGACGCGACGCTCGATGCCGCCGATACGTCGAAGCACCTGCTCGAGCTGATGGATCTTGACATCCTGGGCTGCACGCACGCTCAGCGTCATGAGCGGACAACCACCGCAAGCGCTGTGGTGCGCACATGGTGCGGGGATACGGTCGGGCGAGGCACAAAGCAGGGCGACGACCTCCCCTTCCGCTCGCCGGCGATGAAGGCGCGTGATGCGAGCGCGAACACGATCCCCGGGGAGCGTCCCAGGAACGAAGATGACGAAACCGGCTTCTCGGCCGATCCCCTCACCCTCGGAGCTGAGATCCTCGATCTCGAGCTCGAGCAGGTCTCCGCGACGTGGCGTTTCAGGGCCTCCTGGCATGACGCTCCCGAACCCATGGAGCCCAACTCCGGGCATAGGGGCTCCTCAAGCGGCATTGTGCG
>CAYSMT010000123.1:0-7222 GCA_964432135.1 uncultured Acidobacteriota bacterium | reverse complement strand
TCGCACGATGGATGTTGTATGTCGCGATCCTCAGGCGCATAACATGGGGCGGCTCCCTATCCCGCACCTGGTAGATATTAGGCGGGGGTTGAGTAGAATGCCTGTCCCCCATCAGGGCGTCACCACCATCCGCAAGGAGATACTCCATGAGCTGCCATTTCCCCAAGCGTCGTGCAACCTGCTTCCATCTCGAGGACGAGCTCGAGACCCACGGCGAGCCGCTGGGCACCGAGGAGATCGCCCACTTCGAGCAGCTCGACCGGATCTATCGCTCCCTTGTTGCCCTGATGTTCAACTACGTGCCGTTGTCGGGACACCCCGGGGGCTCGATCTCTTCGGGGCAACTTGTCGCCTCGCTACTGTTCCATTCTCTCGACTACGACGTATCTGACCCAGACCGGCCCGACGCCGACATCATCTCCTATGCCGCGGGACACAAGGCCCTCGGCCTCTATGGGATGTGGGCTCTGCGCAACGAGATTTTGCGCATCAGCGCCCCCGACCTGCTCCCGGATAATGAGGCCCTCCAGCTCCGCCTCGAGGATCTGCTCGGCTTCCGACGTAATCCGGCCTCGACGACACCGCTCTTCCACAAGTTCCACGCCAAAGCCCTCGATGGACACCCCTCGCCTCTCGTGCCTTTCGTGCGTCTTTCAACCGGGGCCTCCGGTGTTGGCGTGACGACCTCCCTCGGGCTTGCTTTCGGTGCCCGGGATTACTACGGCACGAACGCTCCGCGAGTCCACCTCGTCGAGGGCGAGGCCGGCCTGACGCCGGGCCGGGTCAGCGAAGCCATGGCGGCGGCCGGCACCGCGGGTCTCGACAATGCCGTCCTGCATGTCGACTGGAACCAAGCGTCGATCGATTCGAACCGGGTGACCCTCGACGAGAGCGGACCCGGCGATTACGTGCAATGGACTCCCGGCGAGCTCGCGCTGCTCCATGACTGGAACTTGATCTCCGTGCCCGACGGCACGGATTTCCGGCAGGTCATCGCGGCCCAGCGCCTCGCCATGCGCATCGACAACGGGCAGCCAACGATGATCGTCTACCGGACGACCAAGGGCTGGCAGTACGGCATCGAGGGACGCGCCTCCCACGGCGGCGGGCACAAGTACTGCTCCCCCGGTTTCTTCAAGGCGATCGCGCCACTGACCGAGCTCGTTGGGGAAACACCCCGAATCTGCGCCGGAGCCTCCCGCGAAGAAGTGGAGGAGAGCTACTGGCAAGCGTTGCTGCTTGTCCGCAAGGCCCTCGAAAATCAGCGGCCGATGGTCGACACGCTGGCGGGCCGGATGCGTGCGGCACGGGAACGCCTTGATGGGCTCGGGCGCACCCCGCGCAAGGACGCACCGCAAGTCGAGCAGATCTACGAGCTGGCACGCGCGGGACGAGACGAGATTCCTGAAGGCATCGCCCCCGAGACCGGCAGCACGGCCACTTTGCGCGGCGAGCTGGGCAAGATCCTCTCCCACTACAACACCCGCAGCAATGGGGCCATCTTCGCTGCCGCCGCGGACCTCGCCGGCTCGACGAGCATCAACAAGGCAGCGGCCGGCTTCCCGGAAGGCTTCTGGAATGCCCACCACAACCCTCTCTCGCGCCTGCTTTCGATCGGAGGGATTTGCGAAGATGCCATGTCCGGCCTGCTTTCTGGAATATCGAGCTTCGGCCGCCACCTCGGCGCGGGAGCGTCCTACGGGGCCTTTATCGCCGCACTCTCGCACATCAGCTCCCGGCTGCACGCCATCGGCTGCCAGGCCAAACGGGAAGCCACGGCAGATCCTTACAAAACCATGATCATCGTCTGCGCTCACGCCGGCGTGAAAACGGGCGAGGATGGCCCGACCCACGCCGATCCGCAGCCTTTGCAACTCTTGCAGGGCAACTTCCCGGCCGGAACGGCGATCACCCTCACGCCCTGGGATCCCGCGGAGATCTGGACCCTCTTCTCAGCGGCCCTCGCTGAGCGACCCGCCTTGCTCTTCCCCTTCGTGACGCGACCAGGCGAGAAGGTCCTCGATCGAGCAGCTCTCGGGCTTGCACCGGTCTCGGCTGCAACGACGGGCGTCTATGCGCTGCGCCGGGCCAACGGCAAGGGTGACGGCACGGTCGTCCTTCAGGGTAGCGGCGTGACCTATGCCTTCCTAGAAGAGGCGTTGCCGAAGCTTTCAGAAGCCGGTGCCGATCTCAACCTCTACTACGTCGCCAGCGCCGAGCTCTTCGACACGCTCAGCGTGGAAGAAAAGGAGTCTGTCTTCCCCGCGGCTCACGCCCAGCAAGCGATGGGGATCACGGGTTTCACGCTGCCGACCATGTACCGCTGGATCCGCTCCGAGCGAGGACGCGACGCGACGCTGCATCCCTTCCAGAAGGGGCATTTCCTCGGAAGCGGCCAAGCCGACTTGGTCCTGAAGGAGGCGGGGCTCGACGGGCCGTCCCAAGCGCGGGCTATCCTGAACTATCTCGGGATGGACTGAGAATCTGCGTCCAAATTTGGCGCAGATGGGATCTGAGCGAACAAGTTCGAGCAGAAGATACTTCGACGCAGAATGCGAAGACGAGAGGTTGTTTTTGCGCGGGCCTCGAGTGCAACCTGACGCCTCGCGCTGTATCAAAGATCACCTACCAGCGGCCCTTGATACGAAAGTCCACCCGCTCTCCGGCATCTTGCGTCACCTGGACATCCGCGAAGGCGGGTGAGGAGGCGAGCGAGGCGCCATCCGCTCCCACAGGCTGGATCCTGTACCTTCCCGCGGGCAGTTCCTTGAAGCGGTAGATCACCGTGCCAGCGCTCTGTTCGGGCGCCACCCGCGCGCGCTCCTTGAGAATGTTGTCCGGACCAAGCGCGACAAGCTCTGTAACAAGGTCTGCGCGGCCACGCACTTCGCCCTCGATCACCCCTCCCGGCACGGCGCGCTGATCGAGACGGGGCGATTCCGGCGGCGATGCAAGAGACGGCCTCGTCGAAGACGGGACTTGTGTCGACTCTCTCGCCGGTGCTGCCATCGATGCGGGCGGGGGCAACACCGGGGCTGCGACCTTCTCTGAAGGCACCGTCCGGGCGCGAGGAAACCGAGGCGCTGGAGCCGCGGATGGTGGGAGCTTCCCAGCAGGGGCGCTAGAAGGCCCTGCCAGCGTGGGTGCGGGCTTGACAGGTGACTCTGCCGGCATGGGCCTGGACTTCTCCGCGGGGGCAACCGGGGAAGCAGGAAGCGGCGCCGTGTTATCCGAGGATCGTGGTGCGGGCTTGGGATGAAGTGGCGGCGGATCATCTGACGGGAGATGAGGCGCGGGCGCAGCCGGAGGAGGCAGCAAGGGACGCTGCGAGCCCTGACTTGCGTCGCGACGTTGCGCGTTGGCCATCTCCTGGGGGGAGAGCATCGCCAACGCGAGATCGCCGGTCGCGGACATGGCGAGGACCCGGCTCGGCCCTTGGGCAACCGCCTGCGCGGGGGCGAACTCCAAAGCCATCTTCCCGGCAGGGACAAGATGCTCTCCGGCAAGGAACATGACCTCTGCCGGATCGACGGTCACAGCCGCGGCCATCTCTCCTCCATCGAGCCAGAAAAGCTGCACGATCCTCCCGGCGCTCCGCGCCTCGGCCCGAACCGGCAGCGCTCCGCGCTGGCGGGGATCTCTGAGGTCGACGAGCATGATCTTTCGTCCGGTCGCGACGAGCATCCGCGACGAAGCAGTCCGGCTCGCCACCGCGTCGATCGCACCCGGAAAACTGAAGACCTCCCTGCTGAACAGCCGAGGCAGTTGAAAGCTCTTCAAGGTCGCCTCCTGCGCCACGAACAACCGTGTGCCATCCGGCGCGAGGGCGAGGGCAGCTGGCCAGGAGGTCAGAGGCCGATTGATGCCTCTGGCGGACCCGTCAGGAGGAGCGATGAAAAGCTGGACCTGCTTGCCTCGTTGACCGACGACAACGAGCTGTCCGGCGAGCAAGCGCACGAGACCCGGACGGAATCGCAGCTCGATCTGCCCGCTGCGCACGAACTCCCCGTCCGTCAGCCGCAGGATCTCGACCCGGCCACCCTTCTTTCCGACAAAGGCGACGGCCACCTGTCCATCATCACAGTCGAAAGCCAACGGATTCAAGCTGCCCCAGTCTTTGACCAGCTCTCCCTCCGGCCAGCTCCGAAGCTGTGATTCTACGAGGTAAAGCGTCTGAGCCCCAAAGATGCACAGTCCCTTGCCCTTCATCGCCGCCTGGGCGGGAAGATGCGAAGCAAAAGCTGATAATGCGAGCACCAGCAGCCACCAGCGAGTCTTCATCGCCCTGTCTCCTCTCTTCTCCTGCCGCCTGCGAGAGCTCTCTTCAACACCCATCGCTGCGAGCAAGCCGGTAGGGCATGGTCGTGACCGCCACGCCTTTTGATCACCAGATCTTGACCTCAAAGCGCCCCTCAGAATCCGCAGCACCCCGATACATACCCATGGTAGAGAAGGCCATCGCGATGGCACCTTTCGCATCGACAGCGATGAGGCCGCCGTCCCCGGGAGCGAGTTGCTTGCCGATGACCTCGTTGACCGCCTGCTCGAGCGTGAATCCTCGGTGCAGAATTAGCGCGGAGACCTCATGCGCGGCGTTGTGGCGGATGAACTCTTCGCCGATGCCCGTGCAAGAAACAGCGCAACTGAGGTTATTCGCGTAGGTTCCCGCGCCGATCACTGGCACGTCCCCGACACGACCGTAACGCTTGTCCGTTAGTCCGCCCGTCGAGGTTCCCGCTGCGAGATTTCCAGCGCGGTCGAGGGCCGCCGCGCCGACCGTACCAAGCTTCTTCGTCTCACGTGCGAGGACGCGCTGCCAGGCCTCGTAGCGCCGCTGCGTGAAAAAGTAATCCTGATCAACCTGCGCAAGACCCATCTCCCGGCTGAAGAGATCCGCCCCCTCACCGGCAAGGAGGACATGGCGTGTCCGCTCCATCACTAGGCGGGCGAGTTTGATGGGATTCTTCGTCGTGTGCAGGCCCGCAACGGCTCCACAACGTAACGCGTTGCCGTCCATGATCGCTGCATCAAGCTCGTGGCGACCGTCGTGGGTAAAGACGGCCCCCCTGCCTGCATTAAAGAGCGGATCGTCTTCGAGGCGCACGAGCACGGACTGAACCGCGTCGAGCGCGGTACCACCGACCTCGAGAATCCCGAGCCCTTCGCGCAGCGCAGCCTCGAGGGCCGCGCGATAAGCCTGAGCCTCCGCGGGATCGATGTCTTTGGGGATCGTCCCGGCGCCACCATGGATCACGAGAGCGTAGGCCTTGCGGGCAGAACCCGCATCGAGCATCGACTCATCTTTCGGGGCGTTGCAAGCAAAAAGAGCAGCGACGCACGCTATGAACGCCAACGAGACGAAGGTCACGGGGAATGCACGCACGATCACCTCCTGCGGGCGACTCGCGTTCCAGATCGGAAGTCCGCTGACCCTTTCAACAAACCACCACCAACGCGCGCCGACAACGCCGGAGCAGCGCCACCGCGAGGACGGACCACGCCGCCAGGAAGGTTGGGAGCCGGCGACAGGGTCAGTGAACTTCCGGCTGGAGACACCGGGCCTCCACGACACGTTAGCACGTCCTTGCGGAAGGCGTTCCTGCCTGTCGTCCTGCGAGTCGGTGCGTTAACGCAGCAAGTGGAAATTCGTACTCCGAGTAGCAAAGATCTTGCGCCCGCGCCGAAGCGCTACCTCGACGCTCCAATCCCCGTAGAGGTTGTGCTGCGTGATCCAGGTGCCGCTCACCGGCAACGAAACCGGCGTGAATACGGCGACTGAAGGATCGATCGTGCGCATGTCCTCGGAGGGAATGACGCGGGAAAGCACACCGAGGGGGCGCACAAAGGCGAGTCTTACTGGCAGCGGCGCGAGCTGGGAGCGACGCACCCTTTGCTCGGATTCGCCGTTCGGATCCACAGGAAGCACCCGCTTCTGGTAGAGACTGCCATCAGGAAGCCGGAAAGAGGTGATCAGATCGAAAGGCGCCTCGCCGATGAGGCGACGATCGAGGACAACGAAAACTTGAAGCTGCGCCGTCGCCTTCGCGTCGAAGGGCCCGGTCCACCGAGAAGCGCGGATCACGATACGATCACGCTCCGCAAGAGCCATCGGATCAAGATCGGTCACAAGCACGGCAAAGATCGCCGGGGCGTCTGGAGGAGTGATCGCATCAACCTGCGCGCGCGCCAGGTTATGAACCGCGTTCTCTCGCCCCGGCGGTTGCGCGAAGAGCCCACCGGAAATCAACAAGCAGGCCATCGTGATCAGTACAGGGAGCCGTCTCTCTCGCGCACGGTAGCTGGCCATCATTCACCTCCTGCCCAGTTGAGACTGACCCAGTGGAACGCCCCGCTCGTAGTGCCGACACCGCTGCCCTGGACCGTACCATCGGCCCAGTCGAAGCTCGGGTCACCAACCGTCTTGCCGCTTTCGACGAGGAATCGGCGCACCTGGAGACCGGTCTGCGCGTCGAACTCGTAGAGATAGCCGTCGCTCGAGCCGACGTAGGCGCGGGTGTTCTCGCTCCCACCAACCCAGCGCAGGGTCAGCGGAAGAGACGGGCCAGCCACCGATGTGGACCAGTAACTTGAGTCAGCGAAACGGCCATCAAACCCGATTCGAATGCCGTGAATCAGGTTGTCGGTCGTCCAAACGACCCAATTTTCATAGAGAGAACCGACCTTTTTGCCCGTGCCGACGCTGATGCCCTTGACGGGCCCGTCCGTTGCGACATCGAGCTTGTCGTCGAGCGAAATCAACGAAGATCCCGCACCACTGCTGCGAACATTAATGTACATTCGCAGCTCCCCGTCGGTGTTCCCGAGGATGATGAATCGATCCGTACCGCGACGCACCATGGCCGGGCTCGCGTCTATGTTTCCCGCGCCGGTGACAACCGCCCAAGGCAACGCTGTGAAGGCCGGGCCGGATTGCACCTCGAGCACGACCAGCGACTCACCACCATCACTACGCACAGGCACGTAGACCCGGTTGTTGGCGGTGTTCGAGTAGATGATAAGCGGCGTGGCGTTTGAGATGCCAAGGCCACCCGCGCCACCATCATAGCTGTCGTAAAGGGTGCCCAGGTCGTGGGAGTAGAGCAGGATTTTGTTGTCCGTCGCGCCGCAGCGCGTCGCCACAAGGACCACGTCATCGTCACCGTTGGAGTTGCTGTCGAAGGCATCGAGCATGACCACTGGCCCGGCCTGAAGGATGCCGCTT
>CAYSMT010000122.1:0-7248 GCA_964432135.1 uncultured Acidobacteriota bacterium | reverse complement strand
CGACTCCTCCGTGCTCTCATCCCTGCGGGAGAGTCGCTCGCGGGCCGACTCGACGTACTCTTTGACCTTCTCGCCTGTGTCGGAAGCCACGGAACGAACCCGTTCGCTCGCGGAGGACGCGAAGCTGCGAACGCGTTCGCCACTTCCGCCGGCGGCCTGCGAGACGCGTTCTCTGGTTTTGGTCGCCGCACCTTCCGTCCAACGATAGACATCGGCGCGCGTCTGTGCACCGGTCTTCGGGGCGGTCAGCAGGGCGACCGCAGCACCTACGAGGCCTCCGAGAAGGAACGCCCCGAGAATCGCTCCACCATTGTCTCTGTCCATCGCGTTTGGTCTCCTCCGCCACCGCCACGCGGAGCGCGGCTTCGGTCAACGTCGTGGCGCGAGCCCTTTGTAGCACATGTGCTCCGCCTTGGCAGGCCTCGCGAGCAGGAAGGTGCGTGGCCTGAACTCGTGCTATTTATGAGGTCTCCTTCGGCGCGGGCGCAGCGACGCCGCCACGGCGGCGCACCCCGCGTGCCGCGCGGGGCTACCCCCTTGAGTGAGACGCCCACAATACAAATCATCTTCACGGCCCCCGCGGACGAGGGGGTTGCCGAGGCGATCTCTCGCCTCGAGAGGGTGGCTGTTGAAGAGCACGCGGCGCTCGGACCGGAGGGCCTGCTCGAGGCGGCGCGTCGAGCCGATATCCTAGTGACGCGCTCTTTCCAGCGCGTAAGTCGTGCCGTGCTCGAAGCCGGCGCCGCGAAGGGGTTGCAAGCCGTCGTCCAGGCGAGCGCCGGGCTCGACAACATCGACGCCTTTGCTGCGGCCGAGTTCGGCATTGATATCGAGGCTGTGGATCCTGGAAACGCCGTCTCCGTCGCCGAGCTCGTCCTCCTCTCATTGCTGGCCCTGGTTCGGCATGCCTGTGCTCATTGGCAGGCGACGTCCCAGGGTGTATGGCCGGAGCGGGACCGGCTACTCGACCACGAGCTGCGCGGCAAGCGTCTCGGACTCGTCGGGCTCGGCCGGACGGGCTCTCAGGTGGCGCGCCGCGCGTCGGCGTTCGAGATGGAGCTTTGGGCTCATGATCCCTACCTCGCGCCAGAGGTCTTTTCGCGGCTCGGGGTGCGGCGCGCACGCTCGTTGCCGGAACTGCTGGCTCGCCTCGACGCTCTTTCGCTTCATTGTCCGTTGACGGACGAAACCCGCGGGCTCATCGGGTCGACGGAGCTCGCGCTTCTTCCGCGCGGGGCGATCCTTGTCAATGCCTCCCGCGGTGAGATCCTCGACGAGCGGGCACTGGCTGTGGCGCTGGATGAGGGGCGGCTCGCCGGCGCCGCCCTCGACGTCTTCAGCACCGAGCCGCCGGGGAGACGAAGCATCGTTTCTCACCCGCGGGTCTTGGCCACACCGCATCTTGGCGGTCATACCGTAGAATCTCACCTTGCCCGCGGGCATTCGTTGCGGGTGGCTCTTGGCGAAATTATCGCGAGGCTCATGAGTTGATTATTCGTGCCCATCTTCAGTTAGTCCTGCTTCTTGGCATCTCACTGCCGATGATCGCCCAGGAGACGCCCCTTGCGGCGGCTGAGGATGTCTTGAGGGTGGCTTCTCCCGCGGGGTTGGCTGGTGCGCTCATATGGCCCGCACCGGAGACCATCGAAGGTGATCGTCTCGCACCGGGCACCGTCGTCATTGCTGCTCGGGCCTTGCTGGAGGATGTCCTCGGCCCCTTTGCGGCCGCCGAGCCCCTTCTCGAGCCTATCGCCGGAGGCCTGGCCGTCGGGGCGGAGGTGCCTGCGGGCCATCAGGAAGAGCTCATTGAGATCCTATCCGAGCTGGCGATCGTTGCCCCGCCGCCGTCACCGCTGCTGCACGAGGCGCTGAGCGAGGCGCGGGAGCGGGCCCGTGCGCGGGCCGAAGATCCCCTCGAGCAAGCTCGGCTCGCAGCCCTCAGCGCTCTTTTCCCTGGTTTTCGCGGGCCGTGGCTTGCGGAAGGCCGTGTGATGACGCTCTCCGCGGTGAGCGAGGAGGGTATTCTGGAAGCACTCGACGGCTTGCGTCAGCGTCCCTTTGCTTTGCGCATCGCTGGACCGGCGGCTCTTGAACGCAGTGTGCTCGCGCGAGTGAAGGAGCGGGTTCGCCCCTTGCCGCCTGTGGGTGCCAGCGCGCCGCCGGCGGAGCACCGAGGGATCGTCATCTACGACGATCGGCCGGAGAGCGGAGGGCAGGCCGCGCTCGTCGTTGCGGCCCGCCTCGATCCCTCCGTTGTGGCGCGCACGGGGGTGGCCGTTCCTCTTCTTCTCGAATGTCTGAGGGAGGGCGAAGGTTCGTTGGCGCAGCGCCTGTCGGTTGCTTTCGGAGCGGAAGCGGACGCTTGGATCGAGGCGCTCTGGTTGGGCGAGAACGGAGCCAGCGTCGTCCTCGGCGTTCGTGTCGATGCCGCCCGCGCTGAGAGTAGCTTGAGCGTTCTCATGGGTACCATCGCTTCGATCAAAACGCAGCCCTTTCGCAGCGACGCTGTCCTGCGAGCCCGCCAGCGTCTCGATCGCCACGCAAAGGCCGTGCTCGAGGATGCGGGCGCGTTGCTGATCAAGAAGGGCATCGTGCGCAGCGGCTGGGATTGGCCGCCGTCCCAGCGCTGGAAAAGCCCGACGAATGCGGCGAAGGTGCGCGCTGCGGCGAACGATCTTTTCGCGCCCGCAGGGCTGTCGCGGGCTCTGGCGGGGCCGGTCGGCTTTCATCGTCTTGGCGGTGTTTTTGCCGATTGGAAAAAGCTACCAGCGGCGGCCTTCTGCCCGGGGCAGGTTGGTTTCCACTGCCCCTCCCGTCTCGCTTCAGCTCTCGGCCGAGCTGGCGATACACATTCCCTGGCGCGCCGCGTGCTTAGCGCGTTGGGCGATGGGGACGATGCCCAGGCTCGCCAAGCTTTTCACGCGGAGTACTCGCTGCGGGAAAGCACGCCGGCGGGGGTGCTCAAACTGAGCCTGAGCATCGATTCATCTGCTCAGCGCGTGCGCATGCGCTGGGAAGGTCCTGGCGTCGAGCTCGAAGCTGTCTCAAAGGGGGAGGGCGGTCATCTCACCCGACAGGGCGTAGAAGCCTCCGAGCTTCCACGACCGGGTCTCGATCGTCTCGAGGCCTGGGCTTCCCGGGAGCCGGTCGTGCTGGTCTCCGCGGTCGTGGCGGGTCTGGTCCGTGCTCGAACGCGCATCGTGGGCTGCCATCTCGCTGCGGGTTGCCCGGCGATTCGCACTGAGATGCCAGAGGGTTCCGTGCTCGAGCTCGTGCTCGATCCCGAGAGCGCGGAACCACTCGAGCTGCGCTGCTGGTGGTCCGCCGACAGCGAAAATCGATCTCCTGACGAGTTGCAACGTCTCCTCGCCTGGCGTCGCGTCGGTGGCGTTCGTGTCGCCTCCAAGGTTCTGGTCGAGCCTCGTCGTGGGGGCCGGAGGGAATTGATCCTCAAGTCCTGGGTTTGGCACTGAGCATGCGCTTTGTCGTGGAACCTAGCCGGCGTAGAGGACCTGGTAGAAGGCCTTTTCGGGTGGGTTGTTGTCGAGGTAGCGGCCCGTCGACGCGCCGCCGAGCACGGCAGCATCGGAGAAGTCGGGGCGGCTCGCACGCCAGACCTCGCACAGGCCCGAAAAGTAGTGCTCCCACTGCAGCAGAATCGCGCCGTTTTCGAGGCGCGTGCAGCGCAGATCTGCGCCGCTGGGCCACAGGTCGAGGTAGCGGTAGTCGATCCGGCTGTAGGTCATCCAGTCGGGGTTGAAGCGCTCGTTCGCGGTCGAAAGAGTCACGTGCTCATGCACCCCTTGCCCCTTTTGCTCTGCGATGCGCAGGTAGCGCCGGGCCCAGGAAGCGATCGCCCCACAACCTCCGCCCCCCGTGGGCTCGCCCTGAAGTACATCCGCCATCACCGAATCCGCCGCGACGGGATCATCAGCGACGAATAGGCAGTTAGGCCACTCACCGCCGTAGAGGGTCCAGGGGTGGGGCGGATGCCCGAAGTTCGTGCAGGGTTGGCCGAAGAGCATGTCACCGACGGTGAGCACCGTTTTATCTCGGAAGCTCCTCACACTCGGGTCTCCCGGAACGACCGGTGAGCCCATGATATCCGCGAGCACCGAAGCCTCGGTGACGTCCCTGTAGAGATAGGGATGAAGCTTATCGGGGCCACTGATGCTGCCGAGATGGTTCTTGTACGACAGAGTCACGTTAGCCTGGTTGTGGCGTTTGACGATCGGGATGTTGACCAAGTAGTCGGCGTTGAGCACGATGTTCGACATACGCGTCTCGCCAGGAGGCGTCCTGTAGGCACTGTCCCAGGTGACGTGAGTCCGTGGATCGAAGGCGTCTGACGAGCCCCCGCTATCCGCGAAGCCATCGAAGTTTACATCGGGATAGACCGCAAGCACCTTCTGTCGGAACCACGTCGCGATGTAGCGCTGGGGGGCGGAGGTCGTTGCATCGAAAACCGAGCAGTTCGCCGAGTGCCCGCCGGCCAATACGAAGCCGCGAATCGTTGCGATCGCCGGCTCGGGGATAGCATCGATGATATTGCCCGCACCGTTCACCCGGTCCGTGGCGTTATTGCAGTTGACTTTGATCGCCAGGCGGCGCGTTTCGGGTGCGGGTAGGCTGAAGACGCGTCCCCAGGCTTCGCTGAGAGAGCCTCCCTTGAGGGTTTGGACGGCCTGATCGAGCATCTGCGTCACACGGGCCTGATCGACGAAGTCGCGATAGGCGTTCCCTGCTTTCGACGGGCAGCGAGCCGCCATCGCATGGTGGACGTGGACGACACGAGGTTTTGCATCTGTCGCCTCCGGAAAGGCCCAATCGTTGGCTGTCAGAACCAGCGGGCTTGCCGCGACCCAGGCGCTGCGCCGGAGGAACTCACGCCTCTCTATGTCTCGTTTCACCGCGGCCATCCTTTCGTCCCCCCTCTCGCTATACCTTCACGGGGCGGGGGGGGCAAGCGACAATCGTGCAGAGGGCGGCATGGCCATGCACTTTCGACATCGTCGCGTCCCGCTCGGATGCCCGCCCCCTGCTTGCCCGATGGGCGGCTCCATGCGAAAGTCACGCTTTCCGACTTACCGAGAGTTATTTTCTTCAGGTTCTCTCGGTAATCAGGCCCGCAACAGATCGGGTGGAGGACGGGTGATGCCGGAGCTGAGTCGCCGAATCAAAGAGTTGGGGACCGAGAACGCTTTTGTCGTTTTGGGCGAAGTCAATGCGCTGCTCGCCGAGGGAAAGGACATCCTCTCTTTCTGCATCGGTCAGCCCGATTTCGTCACGCCAGATAACATCCGCACTGCGGCCATTCACGCGATCGAGGAGGGTAAGACGGGCTACACACCCTCGCCAGGAATCACGCCTTTGCGTGAGGCGGTCGCCACTGAGCTTGGCCGCCTTCGTGGCATCGAGCTTTCCCCCGAGGACGTCGTCGTCGGGGCGGGTGCCAAGCCCTTCATCGGCTATACGATTCTCTCGGTGACCGACTACGGGGAGGGTCACGAGGTCATCTTCCCGAATCCCGGCTTCCCCATCTACGAGTCGCAGATCATCAGCAGTGGCGCCGTTCCCGTGCCCCTCTACCTGCGGGAGGAAAGAGCTTTTGCTTTTGATCCCGCCGAGCTCGAAGAGAAGATCAACGAGCGCACTCGCCTGCTGATTCTCAACACGCCGCAGAATCCGACAGGCGGAATTCTCAGCGGCGATGACCTCGCGGCGATTGCCGAGATCCTGCGTCGCCATCCTCAGATCTGGATCTATGCGGACGAGATCTACTCCCGTCTGGTCTATGACGGCCGCTTCGCTTCGATCGTCAATCAGGAAGGGATGCTCGAGCGTACGATCATTGCCGACGGCGTTTCGAAGACCTGGGCGATGACGGGTTGGCGCATCGGCTATGCAGTCAATCGGGCTCTCGCACCGCATTTCACACGATGGGTCACCAACACAGAGTCTTGCGCGGGTCATCCAAACCAGTACGCGGCCCTTGAAGCCCTCAGCGGTCCCCAGGATGACGCCGACAAGATGTACCGGGTCTTTCATGAGCGCCGCGACTTGATTGTGGGCCTGCTCAACGAGGTCCCGGGTTTCAGCTGTTTGACCCCGGGCGGTGCGTTTTACGTCTGGCCCAATGTCAGCGAGGCTTGCGAGATGATCGGCTGCGAGGACTCTGAACGGCTACGGCGCCGCATCCTTCATGAGGCGGGTGTCGCCGTCTTGGCGGACATCCACTTCGGCCCTCGCGTACCCGACGAAGGACAGCACATTCGTCTGAGCTATGCGGCATCGAACGAAGACATCATCAGCGGCATCGAGCGGATCCACGACTTCATCAAGCGCCATAAAAGGTGATGCTGTCGCGGGCCCTATCCCGCGTTACGCGTGAAAGCTCGATGCGAGGGTGCGCGGCGATACGGCCGCAGCCGGGCACTCATGCATAATGCGGGTCATGCCTCGCGCCGTTGTGATCTTCAACCCTCGGGCCGGTACGCCGCGTTCGCGGCGGCGCTTGTTGGCTGCGTTGGCTGATGCGTCTCGCGATAGCATCGAGATCCGTGCGGCGCGCAGCGCCGCTGTGGGGCGGGAGTTCGCGCGGGCAGCCGCACTCGATGGCGTGCCGACAGTCATCGCTGCAGGAGGTGATGGCACCGTCCACGCCGTCGTCGGCGGGCTGCTCGATGCCCGGCTCGAGGCCTCGGAGCGACCCGTGCTCGCCCTCGTTCCCGGAGGTCGGGGCAATGATCTCGCGGCGGCCTTCGGCATCAGCACAGATCCAAGATGCGCGCTGCGGGAGGCCCTGATTACGGCAAGCCCCCTCGCGCCGCTCGACGTCGGGCAGGTCGTGGCGGATGGCCGGCATGCGCACTTCGTCAATGCCATGGGCATCGGCTTCGACGGCGCCGTAGCGCGTCATGCGCAAGCGCTGCCGCTCAGCGGCCTGCTGGCCTACCTCGTGGGAATCGGCCGCGTCCTCGTCTCGCGGGAGTGGCCGTGGAAGCTAGAGGGCACGATCGACGGTGCGCTCGTCTCCCAATTGATCACTCTGTTTTCGATCGGCAATGGCGGAACGACGGGGGGCGGTTTTCGCCTCACGCCGGAAGCGGAGCCCGGGGACGGTGCGCTTGACTACTGCCTATCGGAGGGGCTTTCTCGATGGGAGGTTCTTGCCGTCTTGCCTCGCGTGAAGTCGGGACGCCATGGCGAGCATCCGCGGTTGCGTTTGGGACGCTTCGAACGCTTCGA
>CAYSMT010000121.1:0-7249 GCA_964432135.1 uncultured Acidobacteriota bacterium | reverse complement strand
GCGCCGCCCCTCCCCCGACACGAGAGGAACCTTCGAGGCAAGCCATCCGCACCGCGGGCAGCGCGCTCTCGATCCGTTCGGCCAAGGCGCGGGCCGCAGCCTCGAGCTCGGAGGAACTGGCGGCGAGCATCTGCGCAGCAGGAACCTCCGGCCGCGCCCGCTCGCGCATCCATTGCTGGCAGGTCGTCGCGAGCGCGGCAAGAGTCATCTTGTCCGGGCGCAACGCACGAGCGAGAGGGTTCTTGGCACAGGCTGTAATCGCCTCGCCATTACCGACAAGCAGGCCCGCCTGGGGACCGCCGAACATCTTATCTCCTGAAAAACACACGAGATCCGCACCCGCGGAAAGCAACTCTTCCACCGAGGGTTCCGAGACCGGTCCGGCTGCCTCACGGAAGAGTCGACCGCAGCCCTGATCGGCAACAACGGGAACACCCCGCGCGTGACCGATCTCCGCAAGATCCGCGAAGGCGACCTCCGTCGTAAAGCCGATGACGCGATAGTTGCTTGGCCACACCTTGAGGATCATCCCCGTTTCAGGGGACAGGGCCTCCTCGTAGTCCCGCGCATGGGTGCGATTCGTCGTGCCCACCTCGATGAGACGGGCGCCAGAGCGTTCAAGAATATCGGGAATGCGGAACGAGCCGCCAATCTCGATCAACTCACCACGCGAGATGACGACCTCACGACCGAGAGCGAGGGTGTTCAACGCCAACAACACGGCAGCGGCGTTGTTGTTCACGACCATCGCCGCGCGCGACGGAAAGATCAACGAGAGCAGATCCGCGACATGACTCGCACGTTGTCCCCGCTGGCCCGTCCCGAGCTCGTACTCGAGATTGGAATAAGAACCTGCGACACGCCGTACGGCTTCGACAGCCTCCGAGGAAAGGGGCGCGCGCCCAAGATTCGTGTGGATCACGACGCCACTGGCATTGATCACGCGCCGCGGCCTCGGCTTGGCGAGCTCGGCAAGCCGATCCGCGCTGCGCACGGCGATCTCGTCGGCGGTGGGTGCGGCGACACCCTCCGCAAGACAACGACGCGCCACCGCGATCTCTTCACGAATGACGGCGACGACGAGGCCGTGCGGCCAGGCCGAAAGGGCGCCCGCGAGACCTCCACAGGAGAGCACACGGTCGACGGAAGGCAGTGCAGCGCGCGGATCCATCCCCGAAAGCTCCTCCTCTGAAACATCGCTATTCTCACACGCCCGCGGCGGTTCACAAACGACCTCTTCCTCCTGGAGCGCTGGTCTTTTCCCACGCGACGCCACAGTTTAGCTAGGAGGCGAGGCTTACGGCACGGGCTGTACGCTCCACCCACGGGGTAACTCATGGCCGACCAGCTCTTCACGCCCAGCGAGATCGGCGCGGATCTCGACCGGCTAGAAAAGCTCTTCAAGCGCATCTCGACCGAGTGGGAGATGTTCCTTGCACGCTCGGTCCGCTGGCCACCACATCAACGCCAGGCCGAGATCGAGGCGATCATCCGCCACTATCTCAAGGCCCCGCCACAGCGCACCCCAGACCGCTTTCGTTTCAACACGATGGTTCATCGCTACCGCACGAACTCGGAGCGCTGGAGGCGGCGTCTTCGCCTACTCGAAGAAACGGGCTCATCTCGCCCGGGCTCGCCGCGACGCGGCCGGCAAGCCGAGATCGAGGACATCTCACGCCCGCATGTCCTGCTCAGCACCCGCCTGCGCAAGGGCGACGCCTCCCCCGACCAGATGAGAGATGCTTACCTCGCCTTCCGGCGCGCACGTAAGGCGCGCGGCCACAACGTCGCCAAGCTCACCTACCGAGCCTTCGCGGAAAAAATCAGCCAGCACCTCGGTAAGGTCCGCGATCACGCCGAAGGAAGGCCGCTCGAGTTGCGTGTCGACGAGCTCGGTGGCAAGGTGAGAATCGCCGTCCGGGCGTGCAAGACGCCCGTGGAGACGAGCTGAGCCGACCGATGCTCCAGCGTGGCAAGTCTCCTCCCACGACGACGCCAGGAGCCCAAAATGCCGAAGATGACTCGCCTTCTCGCCGTCTCCATCCTCGCCACACTGATCTGCCTCCCGGCGACCGAGGCTCGCTGGGGCAAGAAGAAGCGGGCCAAAAAGGCAGCGAACGCAACGAGCGCGGTCTTTGAGCTCCAGAGCGGCATCGTCGCCCAAATGGCCGAGGTCCGGCGCGCTATGAGCTGGGTCGACAGCGAGCCGCAGCGCGCGGAAGCTTGGCAGGGTCTCGGCACGGTGCTCGCCGACGTCGGTGACTACGAGGACGCTCTGACCGCGCTGATGCGCGCCACAGAGCTTGCTCCCGATGATCCGGCGACCTGGACGGATCTCGGCGCCGTCTATCTGCGTTCAGGGGAGAACAAGCAGGGCATCAAGGCGCTCGAGCAAGCCCTCAAGCTGGAGCCCTTCTTCGCCAAGGCTCATTACAATTTGGGCATTGCCTACCTCGAGACCGGACAGCACGACAAGGCGCTCGACGCCTTCGAGGCTGCGCTGTTGATCGAACCTTCCCTCGCAGACCCGAAGGTCAATGCCGGCGCCGTCAACAACCGGGCCCTCGACCTGGTTAAGCTCCGCGTCTACCTGCGCACGACGGGCGCGGCACCGGCCATCCTCACCGGGGAGTAAGTTCAGAGGATCAGCGGGCCCTGAGCCCGCCCAGGATCAACTCAAGCGTCAGCTCGCCCGTCCGCTCGTCTTCGGAACCGGCGAAGGCATCCGCAAGCTCGAAGTGCCGCACGATGGCCTGGATGACCCGTGCGACAGCCTCTCGCGAAGCGAAAGATCGAAACTCCCCTTCGCGCTCTCCCCACGCCAGAATCTTCTCGAAAAGATGAACCTCCCGGTCATGGTACTCCCGCTCCTGGGAGGCCATCATGACCTTGATCTCCTCGCCAACCTGCTCGCTCAGCCCGATCCTCTCCCGCAGCCCCGCGATGACCGTCAGCTTCGCTCGAATCGCCGCCCGAAGAGCGTTGGCCGGGTCGCGCTCATCATCACTGGCGCGACGCATGGCCTCGTAGAACTCGTCCTCAATGGCCCGCATACAGGCATCGGCCATCTCACGTTTTCCGCCAGGCACGTGATAGTACAGCGCGCCCTTGACGACCCCGAGCTCACCTGCGATCCCCGCAAGTGAGGTCTTCCGGAAGCCAAAACGCGCGAAATGCTCGCGTGCCTTGGCGAGGATTTGTTCCCTCGTGACCTTCATTGAGCGGACTCCGCGTCGCCGTTTAT
This sequence comes from uncultured Acidobacteriota bacterium, assembly GCA_964432135.1. Classification (GTDB taxonomy): domain Bacteria; phylum Acidobacteriota; class Polarisedimenticolia; order J045; family J045; genus JANTFM01. Next base: position 4,005 of record CAYSMT010000121.1, on the reverse strand, counting down.
CCCCCGCCTCCCCCTGCGTTACTCTGTCTATGACTGGGCTATCTTACGGATAAGTCACAGCACGAGTCAACTCGACTCACGGCCAAGGGGGTCCCCTATCCCGGCTTATTCATGACCACTCGAAGCGAGGGGGTGCAGATGCGCGCCAGGTCAGTGGCTCATGAAGAGTTCGGTCGAGAACAAATGCTGCGGCTTCACTGCCGCTGGCGAGGGTCGAGTCAAGCAGCCAACTCAGCAAGCACCGCCCCCAGCAGGGACCAGAAACGCTCAACCGTCCTGATGTTGACGCGCTCGCCGGGAGCATGGGCCGAACGGATGTCGGGTCCGAAGGAGATCATGTCCATTCCGGGGATCCGCTCACCGAGCAGGCCGCACTCGAGACCGGCATGGATCGCCATCACCGCGGGGTTCTCACCGAAGAGCCGCTGTGAGGCCTCCCGCGCGATCCGAAGAACGCGCGATTCCATGTCTGGCTTCCAGCCAGGATAGCCACCGTGCTCGACCACTTCGGCGCCAGCTAGGATCCCGACGGCCTGGAGAGTGTCCAGGACATCACGCAACGCGGGAGCCACCGAGGATCGCGAGCAGCAGATGATCCGCAGCGTGTCGCCATCCGTCGTCAGAACACCGAGATTCGTCGAGGTCTCGACGAGGTTATCGATATCTTGGCTCATGGCGACAACTCCGCTGGGGATGGCGCGCAATAACGAGAGCACCCGCGCGCTGTCCACAGCGCTGAACACCTTTCCCGGCGCTGAAACAGGCTCGATCGACACGCTCAGCCCGTCATCTAGGCCAGCGTACTGCGTTGCGAGGAGGGCACGCATATCCTCTGCAGCCGCCTCGAGCGCGTTACGATCGCCTTCAGCCAGAGCCAAGACCGCGCTCGCCTCACGCGGTATGGCATTGCGCATGGAGCCGCCTTCGATCGCGTGCAAGCGCAGCGAGACCTTCTCAGAGGCATGCTGAAGGATGCGCGCGAGCGCTCGAATCGAGTTCAGGCGGTTGTTGTTGATATCGAGTCCCGAGTGCCCGCCCCTCAGACCCGCCAGGGCGAGGCGCACGAAAACACTGCCTTCCGGCGCGACTTCGCGAACGAAGGTCAATGCCATCTTCGTGTCACACCCGCCGGCACAGCCGACATAGAGGGTGCCATCCTCCTCGGAATCGAGGTTGAGCATGACGCGACCGCGCACCATGCCCGCATCGAGACCGATGGCTCCGCTCATGCCAGTCTCTTCGTCGATGGTCATCAGGAGATCGAGCGGACCATGCACGAGTGAACTGTCGTCGGCAGCTGCCATGCCCGCAGCGACACCGATGGCGTTATCCGCACCGAGGGTCGTCCCTTCGGCTCGGATCCACTCGCCGTCTCGAACAACTTTCAAGCGCCCCTGCTGCGCATCGTAAGGGCTGTCCGAATCGCGTTCACAGACCATGTCGAGATGCCCCTGGAGGACGACGACTGGTGCGTCCTCCTTGCCCGGCGAGCCGGGAACGTGGACGCAGAGATTACCCGTCGCATCTTTCTCGAGCTCGTAGCCCTTGCTGCGGGCCCATTCTTCGACATAGGCCCGAGCCGCCTCCTCCTGGCCGGAGGGACGAGCGATCTTGGTGAAGGCCGCGAAGTGCTGCCAAAGGAGTTCGGGCTGCAGCCCGGCAAAGGGATCGGCGCTCATGGGGATAACCTCCATCTCGAATCCGGGCGCCTCGAGGCCCCCGGGGGAAGCCAGGATTCTACCCCCGAGAGCAGGCGCCGTCGTCCCCCCGGTTGCCGTACGAGATGTGACGCACCGCCTCTCCGCTTGTCAGAAGGGCCCAGACGTCATACAACCAAGAGCGGCCTCGGGCCATCCGGGGCGACGAACCGGTCTCACCGGACCTGGAGTTAGCTCACGGAGGCTACCATGTCACGCGCACTGCTGATCACCCTGGTGATCCTCGCTCTCGTCTTCGGCCTGATCATGTTCGCGGGCCTTTGGTACATGGGTCGCTACAATGCGATCGTCTCGCTCAACGAAGACGTCACCAGCCAATGGGCCCAAGTCGAAAACAACACCCAACGGCGAATGGATCTGATCCCGAACCTCGTCGCCACCGTCAAGGGCGTTGCCAACTTCGAAAAAGAAACCTACACGGCCGTCGCCGAGGCCCGCGCGAACGCCGGCAAGATCAAGCTCTCTTCGGACCTACTTAACGACCCCCAGGCTTTCAAGCAGTTTGAAGCGGCGCAGGGAGAGCTCTCCTCCGCGCTCTCCCGTCTGCTGGTCACTGTCGAGCGTTACCCTGAGCTCAAGGCCAACGAGAACTTCCGCGACCTTCAGGTCCAGCTCGAGGGCACGGAGAACCGCATTGCCGTGGCCCGCAAGAGATTCAACGAGTCGGTGCAACGCTACAACACGACCATCAAGCGTTTTCCGGATCGCCTCGTTGCAAGCCTTTCCGGCTTCACCCCCCGACCTTACTTCGCTGCTCAAGCTGGCGCCGAGCAAGCGCCGAAGGTTGAGTTTTGACCCCTTTTCGGCGCCGGCTGTGCGTAGCGCTGACCATCCTGGCTTGGTTGGCGCCCGCGCTCGCGCTGACGATCCCTCCCGCGCCACCCCGCTTCGTCCATGACGACCTTGGAATCCTCGACCCCGGCGGCCGGCACGCGCTCGAAGAGCGCCTCATGCAGCTCAATCGCGAACGGGGGCTGCAGATCGGCGTCGCCATCCTCCCCTCCCTCGAGGGTGGAGCCCTCGAGGAAAGCTCACTCGCGATCGCCGAGTCCTGGCAACCCGGTTTCGCGAACCGGGACGACGGCCTGCTCATCGCTGTATTCCTCGAGGAACGCAAGCTGAGGATCGAAGTCGGCTATGGTCTCGAGGGAGCCATACCAGATATCATCGCGGGCAGGATCATCCGCGAACAGATCGCTCCGGCCTTCCGGTCACAACGCTACGCGCAGGGCCTGATCAACGCCGTCGACGCGCTGGCGGCCGCGGCGGCTGGGGAGACTCTCCCGCCCCCCGCCGAATCACGTAACACCAAGCGCCGCGCCGCACGTGGAACGGCCCTGATCGCCCAACTCATCTTTGTGCTGATCATCCTGATCATCGCCCGTTCAGGCAGGGGACGCGGCCTCGGTGGAGGCGCGTCCGCACTCCCCTGGTGGCTCCTGCTCTTATACGGGGGGAGGCGACGCGGCGGGGGCAGCGGGTCCTGGGGCGGGGGAGGTTCTTTCGGTGGCGGCTCCTTCGGCGGCGGCTCCTTCGGCGGCGGCGGCGCCTCGGGAGGGTGGTGAAATGAGTCGCGAATGGGCCACCCGGCGGCTGCGAAGCGGCACCTCCTGTCTTTTGGCCGGCGTGCTCCTCGGCTTCGCCGCCATCGCCTGGCTCTTCCTCTTCTTCAGTCTTCCTCTCGATTCCTGGGAAATACCTTCCCCGGTGTATCCACTGCTGCTTGTGCTGCTCGCGGGGATCCTCGTCGCCGCGGGCGTCGTCCTGCGCACCAGCGCCGAGACGACGCTGCGCAATCGCCCACTGACATTCCTCACTCCTGAGGAGGAAACCCGGGTCCTCGCTGCCATCGCGGAATTCGAATCCCGTAGCTCCGGGGAGATTCGAGTCCACCTTGCGCGTCGCGTCGAGGGCGAAATCCTTGCCCACGCCCGCCGCTGCTTCGAGCAGATCGGCATGACGAAGACCAAGCTGCGTAACGGCGTACTTTTCTTCGTCGGTGTGCAGGACCGTCGCTTCGCCGTGCTCGGAGATCAGGGCATCGATCGGGTCGTCCCAGACGATTTCTGGAATGCCTGCGTGACCCGCGTCCGCGAACGCTTCGCCGAGGGACATTTCGCTGACGGGCTATGCGAGGGAATTGAGCTAGCGGGCGCGGCACTCGCCGAGCATTTCCCGATTCAACCCGACGATATCAACGAACTACCGGACGGGATCTCCCGCAACTGAACACACCGTGGAGCGAAGAGTGTTTCAAGCGTCGCCGATCCGACACGCTCTCCCGCTC
>CAYSMT010000120.1:4277-7267 GCA_964432135.1 uncultured Acidobacteriota bacterium | reverse complement strand
GGGGCAGCGAGCCAAGATGCCAGAGGTGGATTGCGAGGAAGAAGAGCACGAGCAGCAGCGCAGCGAACCGCTGGCTTATATGGCTCGTGCGTTTTCCCTTGGGCCCGTGGAGCGCGGTTGGTTCGTCCAACACACCCCGGCCGGCGTCCCGCAACGTGATTCTGACGGCGCTGCTCATACGATGGTCCTCTCTGCTTCGAGGAATGTTCAACTCATCGCTCCAGAGGGCACGCTGGCTGGCGCTGGCGTGGGCGTCGACTCCTCCTGCCAGGAGACGACACCATGGCGTCCAGAAAGAGACTGGGTCACGAGGCGATGGGTGGGCAGTGCTCCCTTCTCGAGCCGCTGCGCGAGAAGCTCGCCGAGCGGCACGGCAGGCACGCCGTTGCTGGCGAGGTTTTCGAGGAACTCGAGGAACTCCGGGAGGTAGGGCCCGCCCTCGAACTCTGCGTGGAGCGTGAACACTTGCCATGGCCTCGTCGCGGCGAGTTTTTCAATCTCCCGGAAGAAGGCTCGCGAACCCTGTCCAGGGCTTGAGAGGGCCTCATCGAGGGTGGGTGTTGTGGCGGGAAGCTGAGCGGTCGCGAGGACGGTCTTGCCGACAATGGGAAGGAAGGGTTCTCGTCCGCGGCAGTCGCTGGCATAACGCAAGCCAGCTTTCTCCTGGTGGATCAGCGCGTCGTCGCGGGTAAGCCAAGCCGGCGCAGCGGCGGCAACGGCAGCCCGACCCGTAAGCTTGCGATGGGCGGCGAAGGCGCGATCAAGCTGCTCTGCGACGCGTATCGTTGTCATCCGGAGCAGCCGGTCTTGCCACAGCCGGTGATCCCAACCGTGAACTCCGAGTTCATGGCCACGATCCAGGATCTCCGCGACAATTTTCGGAAAGGCGCTGGCGACAGGGCGAGAGGGAAGGAGGGTTCCCGACAGGACCGTTCGCAGCCCGTAGATTCGCAGTGCGTGGTTACGGTGCATCTTGCGCAGAAAACCAGGGCGGAAGGCGTTGAGGATAGCGATTCCCGATCGGTCTGGGCCCATCGCGAGAAAGAAGCTTGCCCGTGCCCGGACGGCGTCGAGCAAGTTAAGCAGGCGTGGTACTCCGTCTCGCATGCCCTCGTGGGTGTCCACGTCGATGCGCAGCCCGAGGCTCATCGGCGCTACGGCCGGCCGGCAGCATGATGAGGGGCAGATTCCAGACAGCGGGATATCTCCGGTCGTGTCGCCACCGAGGCCGTGAAAGACCACTCATCGACGAAAGCCTCGAAAGTCATCCGGAGTGCGTCATCGAGTGAGGTCCGAGGCGCCCAGCCGAGCAGGTGACGTGCCTTGTCGATCGCCGGTCGTCTTTGAAGAATATCCTGATATCCGCCACCATAATATGCCTCGGCTGCGACGGATTCGACCTTGGGAGCGGGAAAGCCGGGATGAGTTATCCTCCAACTTTCGTAGATGCTGATGAGGCGTTCGGCGAGCTGTTTGACCGAGCACTCTCCCTCTGGATTCCCGATGTTGAGGATCTCGCCGTCGCAACGCGCATCCTCGTTCTCAAGCACGCACATCAGCGCGTCGATGCCATCACCAAGCCAGGTGAAACAGCGCTTCTGTGCACCGCCATCGACGAGACGAATTGCTTTTCCACCAAGGAGATTGGCCATGAATTGAGTGACGACGCGCGAGGAACCTTCCTTGGCGGCTCCGATGCCGTCGAGCTTAGGCCCGATCCAGTTAAAGGGGCGGATGCAGGTGTAGCGCAGGCCATGTGTCTGGCCGTAGGCCGCGATGACTCGGTCGAGCAGTTGCTTACTGCAGGCATAGATCCAGCGCGTCTTGTTAATCGGACCGTAAACGAGCTGACTCTCGTTCTCGTCGAGCTGATCGGAGCCGTTCATGCCGTAGACCTCGGAGGTCGAGGGAAAAACGAGACGCGTTCCATAGCGCGCACACTGGCGGACGATCCGTAGGTTGGCTTCGAAGTCGAGTTCGAACACGCGCAGCGGATCCTTGACATAGAGTGCGGGCGTCGCGATAGCGACGAGAGGGAGCACGATGTCGCACTTTTTCACGTGGTACTCGATCCACTCCTGATTGATCGTGATGTCGCCTTCGAGAAAATGCAGCCGTGGATCGTCGATTGACGTTCCGAGCTTGCACGTTGTCAAGTCCATTCCATAGATCTCCCAGTCCGTTGTCTCGAGCAGACGCGCGGCCAACGCGCTGCCGATGAAGCCATTGACGCCGAGGATCAGAATGTTCATGAGACGCTCTCCTACCGCCCGAGCAAGTGTCCGGGTAAAAGGGGATAAAGCAGTGCAGCGGAACTCGCGGGAAGCTCTGGCTGGCCTTCAAGCTGGACGGTAATGAGGCGCAATGCCCCGTGTCCCGTGGCGACGATGACACCCTCTGCTTCGAGCGAGAGGATCTCTCCGGGCGGCGCGTTCTTGGTGTTGGAGAGAGGAAGTGCCCACCAAATGTGAAGCGTTTTGCCACACATCTTCGTGAAGGCACCGGGGTAGGGGTGGGTTAGCGCGCGAACGAGGTCGTAGAGGTGTGACGCGGGTTTCGACCAGTCGATGATCCCGTCCTCAGGGCGGCGTCGCCCGAAGTAGCTTCCGTGCGTCAGATCGAGCGGCGTTGCCATGAGCTCGCCCTTCATGAGCCTGGGTAGACGGCGATCGAGCAGACGTCTGGCCGCTTCGAGGAGCTTCTCGTAGAGCGTAAACGCGGTTTCCTGAGCTGCGATGGTTACGGCTTCCTGGTCGACGAGATCACCCGCATCCGCCTTACCGACCATGTGGTGGAGGCTGACTCCACTCCGCTTCTCCCCATGGATCAGTGCCCAGTTGACCGGAGCCCGGCCCCGGTAGAACGGCAGCAACGAACCATGGAGATTCAGGCTGGCTTGCCGAGCTGTTGCGAGCAGTTGAGCCGGGATCAGTTCTCTGAAGTAGAAGGAGAAGATGAACTCCGGCGCGGTAGCGAGGAAGAGCTCCTGC
>CAYSMT010000120.1:0-4267 GCA_964432135.1 uncultured Acidobacteriota bacterium | reverse complement strand
ACGGCTGCCGTAGGCGCGCGCCTTCTCGGCAAGCGAGGGCCACCACTGCCCCTCGTGTGGATCATCTCGGTAGCTGAGTACGAGCGGTAGCTCGAAGCCGTGGCACAAGAGCGCCTCGAAGCCAACGCATCCCATGGCGTGATAGGCGCATACGATGGCTCTCACGATCAGGTCCCCGGCCCGGGCGTCGCGCTGCGGAGTACTTCCCGGATCACATAGCGTGGCCTGCGACGCACTACCATGTAGATACGGCCGACGTATTCGCCGAGTAGTCCGACCGAGAAAAGCAGCACGCCGAGGAAGAAGAATACTCCAGCGAAAAGTGTGAAGACGCCGCTGGCGGCCCACTCCGCTCCGAGGAAGAGCCGGCCGATCGCGAGGGCCAGGGCCGCACCAAAGGAGAGCACCGACATGACCACGCCCAGCCCCATTGTCAGGCGTAAAGGCAGGAGGGTGAAGCCCGTCAGAAGGTCGAACTGCAGCCGGATGAGCTGCAACAGGCCGTACTTGCTGCTTCCCTGGCTTCGTTCACAGTGCGCGACGGTGATCTCCGTCACGCGACGGGCGAACATGTCGGCGAGCACCGGAACGAAAGTGGAGATCTCTCGCAGCTCGCACAGGGCGTCGACGACTTTCCGCCGATAGGCACGCAACATGCAGCCGTAGTCGGAAAGTTGGGCGCCCGTTGCATGACAGGTTACCCGGTTCATCAACCGCGAGGCGAGGCGCCGCGGTAGGCTGTCCCTGCGCTGGGCCCGCACTGAGCCGACGACATCGAAGCCTTCGGCCATCTTCTCGACAAGACGGGGAATTTCCTCAGGTGGATTTTGGAGATCGGCGTCGAGGGTGACCACGATCTCGCCTCGCGATGCTTGGAAGCCGGCGTAGACGGCGGCATGCTGACCATAGTTGCGGTTGAAGTTGATGACCACGAGCTCTTCCTCACGTGTCGCAGCCTCGCGAAGGATTTGGGGTGAGGCGTCACGGCTGCCGTCGTTGACGAGGATGAGCTCAAAGGAACGGCTCATTCCGCGGCAGGTTGCGAGGGTGCGTTCGATCAGTGCGGGCAGCGTGAGCTCTTCGTCACAAACGGGAATGACGACCGAAAGCTCGGGTTCCTCGGTCGGCCGTACATCAGCCCCGGGCGCAGGCGAGGGTGTCGCGGATGGCATTGATGACATCGTCAAGGTCCTCATCGCTCATCAGTGGGAAGAGCGGGAGCGAGCAGATGTGCGCGGATGCCCACTCGCTGTGGGGCAAACGGCCCATGAACTCGGGATACTTCCTCGCGTAGTAGGGTTGGGTGTGCATGGCGCGGAAGTGAATTCCGGTGCCGATGCCGCGCTTCTTGAGCTCTTCCACGAAGCGGTCCCGGTTGAGTCCGCTTTCTTCGCTGATGGCGACGACGTAGAGGTGGTGAGCGTGGCGATGGTCCCACGGAGGAGCTGTGAGGGGCTTCACTCCGACTAACTCCGCCAGCCGCTCGTCGTACCGGCACGAAAGGGCGCATCGGCGCGCGTTGAACTCGTCGAGGGAACGGAGTTGAGGGAGACCTAGGGCAGCCTGGATATCCGTGAAGTTGTATTTGAAGCCGGGGAATGCGATCTCGACCTGAGGCGATCCTTCTTTTCGGTAGCGCTCCCATGCTGACTTCTCGAGACCATGGAAGCGCAAGGCGCGCAGCTTACGGGCGAGTTCCTTCGAGGAGCATGCGAGGGCGCCCCCCTCGGCGGTGGTGATGTTCTTGATCGGATGGAAGGAAAAGACGCCGAGCTCGCCAAATCCGCCAACCTGCCTTCCCTTGTACTGCGTGCCCAGAGCATGGGCGGCGTCTTCGAACAGCCACAGGTCGTACGAGCGCGCGATCTCTTGCAGAGAGTCGAGATCGCAGGGAGCACCCGCAAAGTGGACGGGGAGCAGGCCTACGGTGCGGGGCGTCATGGCCGCTGCCGCCGCTGCCACGTCGATCAGTAAGGTATGGGGGTCGACATCGACGAATACGGGAGTGGCCCCGAGCAACTCGATCATGTTCACCGCCGAGGCCCAAGTGATGCTTGGCGTGATGACCTCGTCTCCCGGTTGTAAAGCGAGCGCGATCAGGCCGAGGTGAAGTCCTGCTGTTGCTGAGGACAAGGCCAATGCCTCGCTCCCGCCAAGTAGGCGAGAAAACTGCTCTTCGAAGCGCGCCGCTTTGGGGCCCGTCGTGATCCATCCCGAGCGCAAGGTGTCCTCGACTTCGCGAATCTCCGCTTCGCGAATCGTGGGATACGAAAGGGGAAGAAAGCTCTCGCGGGGTGTGTAACGCTTCGGCATCGATACTAGGGACCTTTCTCAAGGGTCGAGAACGGGGTGCGGCGCCAGAGCGTGAGGCGCCGCTTGTTGCCAACCGTTGCGCTGTGGACCATTTCGAAGGTTGGCGATACGACGCGTTCAGGCTTCGTCTTGCTTTGGACAAGCAAAAAGTGGGGAGACGGGCGACTCGTCGCGAGTCCTGTGGAGACCGCGCCTTCGGGCCACGCGGCTTCGAAGTCAGCTTTATCCCATGCGATGACCTGCCTTCCGGTGAGAAAGGGCACGATTCCGAGCAAGGTCTCATCGACGCCGATGGCGTAGACCGCTTCTCCTGAGGAAAGCCACTGATCCATCTCGGTGATGAAGGGCGTGAAATCTTTCTTTGCGTTCAGGACCGGTGCGACGAGCAGCAGGAGGCTTGCGGCACCGACGCCGGCGCTCAACGCGAGTGCTGTGAAAGCGTGTTTGTAGCGAGCCTGGTACAAGAAAATGGCTGCGGTCAACGCGCAAGCCAAAGCACCGAACACAGACAGCGCGGCGCTAGCTGAAAAACGTCCCAGGTAAGTGAGGAGCGCTACTCCTGGGAGGATCGCCCAAAGGGTGGACGCGCCCATCTGCAGCCAAGCCAAGATCTTGCTCCAGCCGATCCCGCCGTGGGCTTTGTGCGAGAGTACGCGAGCCCCATGTTGCAGCGACAACGCAAGCAGCAGCGCGGCGGGCGGAAGGATCGGGAGTAAGTAGATCTCGCGTTTGGAGGCCGACGCAGAGAGCACGAGTAGTCCCCCTGCACAGAGCGCGCCAGCAAAGCGTTTAATTCGTGCACGGCGCGGCTCTGCATCTTGCCAAAACGCGCGAGTGAGGACGAAGGCGAATGGGGCGACCCAGGGAGAGAGCGCAAGCGGGAAGCGTGGCAGGTAGTATGCGATGGACTGCCGATGGCCTGTTTCCGCAGGGCTGACGAAGCGAAGGACGTGGTTGTCCCACGCCCAGAGACGCAGCGCGTTCATGCCGCCCTCGAGGTAGATCAACGCGCCAAGCAAGAGCAGTGCTGCGGCGAGCACCCCAACGCCGAGAACAGGATGAAGGCGTTGCCAGCATGGATCTTCACGCTCGACGAAGAAGGCAAGGCTTACGCCGGCAGCCACGACAACCGGGCCGACCAGACCCTTGGTCCACAGGGCGAGGACGAGGGTGCCATAGAGGAGTGCGAGCACACGAGCGTTTCGCGCTCCGGCCAAGATCTGCCAGGAGGCCCAGAAAGCGAGGGTGCACCAGAGCATCAATAGCGCATCGGGGCGGATCCAATGAGTCGAGAGCAAGAATTGTGCGCTGGTGCCCAAGAGAGCGATGGCGATCCATCCTATGGCTCGGCCGGCGGCCTGCCGGCCCCACAGAAAGAGGATCACGAGGGTAAGCAGGCCCGCAAGCATGCTTACAAAGCGCGCCGCCTCCGCGCTATGCGAGCCTCTTGCGTGGAAGATCGCCGCGACGAGCCCATAATACAGCGGTGGTTTTTCACAGAAGGCGACGCCTCCAAGCTGGGGGATGATGCTCGCAGACAGCGCCATCTCCCGGGAAATCTCGGCCTCGCGTGGTTCATCCGGAGTCCACAGCGGCCGGTTGATGCCTGCGAAGCAGAGAAGGATCAGAAGCACCCAAGTCACGGTGCTACATAAGCGCATACTCATCGCCCCTCCGAGTTTTCCACGATGCGTTGTCGAAGATGAGACCTGTGCGTTCGTTCGTGGTGACAACGCTCCGCGGATTCGGAAGACAAGCGCTATTCCATCAAAGGGAGAAGCGCGCGTCTCAGTAGGTTGGAGGCGTCTTCTTCAGCGGATCCTTCGAAGAAACGCAGCTTCTACAACGCCTTCCAAAAGGGAAGACCGAAAAGAGACGGGGGGAGCGTTGGGCAAGGAGTGTGAGGTGAGCCCTCAACGGTGCGCTTTTCACGCTTTTCCCGTCCAGCTCCTGA
>CAYSMT010000119.1:0-7314 GCA_964432135.1 uncultured Acidobacteriota bacterium | reverse complement strand
CTCCTCCATGGCCGAGGTGGGAAGCGGTTCGATCGTCGGGGCCGGCTCTGTCGTGGTCAAGGCTCTCGGCGAGAAGGTCGTCGCGGCGGGGAACCCAGCGCGAGTGATCCGAAATCGGAGTGGCGGGGGGGCATCGTGAGCGAAGGATCTCCGCGAAAAGTCTGCCACCTTCGGGCCACAAACTTTTTCGGAGGCCCGGAAAAGCAGATTCTCGAGCATTGTCGTGAGCTGGAGACAAGCGCCTGGCGTGGAATCATCGCCGTCTTCAGAGAGGGCCGTGAGGAAGTCGAGCTCGAGGCACGAGCGCGGGCGGCTGGCCTGGAGACCTTTCAGATAGAGACTTCGTCATCATTCAGCCCGCGAGCCGTTGGGCTCCTTCGGCGAGAGCTTGAGTCTCGTAAAATAGATCTGCTCGTGACCCACGGCTACAAGTCGGACATCATCGGCCGTCTCGCACTCCGCCACTGCCGGACACCCCAGTTGATCCACATGCGTGGTTTCACTGGAGAGAACTGGAAGGTGCGTCTTTACGAGCATCTCGACTTGTGGGCCCTGCGCCGCGTACAGGGCGTGATCTGCGTCTCTGAGGCAACGCGCCATCTCCTGATCGCCCGTGGCGTGAGCGACGTACGCGCCGTAACGGTGCATAACGCCATCCACGCCGAGGAGCAGATCAAGCCCATCGATCTCTCCGAGGCTTTCGGCCTTCCGCAGCAGGCAAGAGTTCTCGTCGCTGCTGGCCGACTGAGCCCCGAGAAGGGACATGCTGTCCTCATCGACGCTTTCTCGATTCTAGCGCGTCAGAACGACGACCTGCAGCTCTTGATCGTGGGTGATGGTCATCTCGCGCAAGAGCTAACGCGACACGCGGCCAGGCTCTCCTGCCGGGAACGCATTTATTTTCCCGGCTTCCGCAACGACGCGTTGCGCTGCCTTGCGGCGGGCACCTTGATCGTAAATCCCTCCTTCTCGGAGGGACTGCCCAACGTCATCCTCGAAGCCTTCGTCGCGCAGACACCCGTCGTCGCCACTTGCGTCGGCGGCGTTCCCGAACTCATCGAGGAGGGGCGAACGGGCTATCTCGCACCCCCTGGCGACTCCGAGGCTCTCGCCCAGGCAATCGAGACAGCGCTCGCCAATCCTAACGAAGCACGACGGCGGGCCACACGGGCCCGCGAACTCGTTCTGAGCGCGTTCACCTTCCCGGCCCAAGCCGAGAAGTTGACGGCCATCTACGACAGGAAGCTGTCCGAATGAGCAGCATCGCTGACAGCTGGCCCCCTCTTCCCCGGGAGCCCTTCATCTCCGTTGTGCTGCCGGTACGCAACGAGGAGCGCTACATCGAACAGACCTTGCGCCAGCTTCTCAATCAAGATTACCCGGTAGAATGCTTTGAGCTGCTCGTCTGCGACGGGATGAGCAACGACCATACGCGAAAGATCGTCCAGCGTCTGGCGCAGGAAGACCCGCGCGTGCGCCTTCTCGACAACCCCAGACGGCGCTCTTCCGCCGGTCGCAACCTCGGTTTCCGCACGGCTCGCGGAGAGATCAGCGTCGTCATTGATGGGCACGTCCTGATTCCTGACGATCAACTCCTTGCCAACATCGCCCGCCTGTTCCACAGCTCCCAAGCTGCCTGCCTCGGGCGGCCCCAACCGCTGCTGGCAACGAGCGCCGGGTCGATGTCCGAGGCGATCGCACACGCGCGCAAGTCGTGGATCGCCCACTCCCAGAGCTCCTTCATCAACAGCCAGCTCGAGGGCTTTGCCCCCGCAGCTAGCATGGGTGCAGCCTACCGTCGCGAGCTTTTCAATGTGGTGGGATATGTCGATGAGACTTTTGATGCCTGCGAGGACCTTGAGTTCAATACGCGCATCGACGCAGCAGGCATGCGCTGCTTCACGAGCCCGTCCTTGACCGTGCGTTACTTCGCTCGAGACTCGCTGGTCGGCCTGTTCAAGCAAATGCGGCGCTACGGTCATGGACGCTTGAAGTACCTCCTACGCCATCCTTCAACCCTGAGCATCACACAGCTCGTACCGTTCTTCTTCGTGGTAGGTCTGATCACACTTCCCCTTTTTGTGCTGCTTTCCTGGCCGCTTTTCCTGTTCGGGATCGGTGGCTATCTGCTCTACCTCCTCATCGTGCTCACCACCGCGCTTCAGCTTGCCCGGCGCACGAGCTGGAGGCATTTTCCGCGCTATCTCGCGATCTTCCCGACGATTCACATAGGCTTGGGCGCGGGTTTCCTCTGGTCCATGTTGCGCAGAGGCCGTACCGCTCCACACGAGGTAACAAGTGGTGACCGAGCGAGCTGACGCCCTCCGGCGGCCGGTGATCTGGGTCCTTCTGGCGGGCCTACTCACCCTGCCTGTGATCCCGACGCCTTCCCTTGATGGGTTTCCGCGCAGCGCCGCGCTGATGGATTTGGCGCATGTGCCCCTTGGGGCGGCGCTGATGCTTGCGATTCGTCATTTATTGACTCTACCTGCCGTGGCCTCCACCTGGCGCACACCGCTCGCGCTGTTATCGACCCTCGTCTTGTGCCTGGGAATCGAGGGGCTCCAATCCCTTCTCGGCAGCGGCCAGGCATCACTCGGTGATCTCGCCTTCGGCTTGCTAGGGGCCGGAGGCACGCTCGCGCTGTCGATTCGTCGGAAGCACCGTGGAATTCATAGCCACGTACTCGGCGCAACAGCGCTCCTGCTCATAAGCGCATGGCCAACGATTTACACTGTCAACGTCTTCCTCAGCGAATCGGCGCGCGCAGAGCGTTTTCCGCTCCTCGCTGGCTTCGAAAGCGCCGGAGAACTTCTGCCCTGGATGACGAGTGGAGGTTGTCATTGCGAACGCACGAGCCAGCACGCCTTTTCGGGCAGATGGGCACTTGCTTGCTCTTTCGAAGCAGAGGACAGGCCAGCGCTGATTTTTTCTGCTCCACCACCGAACTGGCGTGGTTATCGCACCCTCGCATGGGAGATCTTCGTTCCCGATCACCAGCCGCTGACCTTGTTTGTCAAGATCAGCGACAAGCGCTCCTTCAAAGATCCCTCTGAGCGCTTCGTGCAGCGTTTCGAGCTCTCTCCCGGGGAAAACTCCTTTCGGCTACCTTTGGCCGAACTCCGGGTTCGGGGCGGACATCGTCTGCTGGACCTGTCCCGCATCAAGACTGTCGTCTTCTTTCTCAAGAATCCTCAAAATAGCCACACTCTTTACCTCGATGCGCTGCGCCTCGAAGGCGCGGGATCGGAGGGCTCACATGAGTCGAAAAGCACGGGCGTGTCTCCTATCTTGAACCAGAGCCCTCTGGGGCCGGCGTCTTCCGGCCTGTGCTGGGGGCGCTGCGCTTTGGGGGCCCCTTTACGAATACATGAGGTGAGATGTGGCTGAGCGCTTGACCTACGAGGTTGTGATCCCGGCCTTCAATGCGGCACAGTACATCGCCGAAGCGGTAGAGTCCGCTCTCGCCCAGACTCTACCTCCCGCAAGGGTGATCGTCGTCGACGATGGATCCGAGGACGATACGGTCGCGCGCCTCGCTCCCTTCGGTGAACGCGTCTTGACGATCGCGTTTCCCAATAACCGCGGCGGCAATGTTGCTCGCAACACGGGAATCGAGGCCGTTCGGGCTCCCCTCGTTGCTTTTCTTGATGCTGACGACCGCTGGAAACCCAACAAGCTCGACCTGCAAGTCGTCGAGTTCGAGCGCCACGCAAAGCTTGGGATCTGCTACACCGGCTCCCAGGACACAGACTACGACTGGCATCCCTTGGGTCCGCCACGTGCCGTCCGCGCACGATCGAATGAGTGGGCTTTCGAAGAGCTCTACCTGACCTCCTTCACCATGCCACCATCGACCGTGCTCGCCCGAAGATCCGCGCTCGAACGCGTCGGTCTGTTCAATATCGAGATGCGCAAAGCCCAGGATTTCGAACTATGGCTGCGGATGACGATGCTCTTCACGATCTCCTGTATTCCTGAAGCACTCGCCGAGAGACGTATCCACTCGGGCTCGTTGACCTCTCGCGCAGATATCCGACGCACGATGACTTACGACTGGCTCTCCTACGACTTCTGCGCTCAGGCTGCTCAACGTGAGGGTAAGGCACTGCCCATGCCCGTTGAACGCCGCAAGGCCCTTGGCATGTACCGCCGTCTGCTCGACGCTCTCGATCAACGACAGTGGGAGGACGTACGCTGGCTGCGTGAGCGCCTCGATGAGAACGGACAGGCCACGGGGCGAGAACACCTTTCGATCGTCTTGCACAGTCTCGCCGCGCGGGCGAAGGGCGCTGCGCGATGGCTTGTTCCAGCGCGCAGCCAGGAGGTCTGAGCGATGCCTGGGATTTTTGGAGTGTTCCGCAAAAACGCGGCACGACCTGATGAGAATCAGCGTCTGATTGAAGCGATGGCCGAGCAGTTATCCCATAACCCCGAGTACCACTGCCAGACCCATGCAGAAGACCACTTCGCGCTGGGCAACATCGGCCTTCCTGTCGCCGGTGAGGAGCGCTTCGTTGTCACCAAACAAGCCATCGCCGCTTTCTCCGGGTATATCTACGGCTTTAAAAATCTTTCCTCAGAGCTACAAGACACGACCTCACGCAAAGCCTCTCGCCTCGTTGAGCTCCAGCGCAGATTCCGGCTCGAAACGCCGAAAAAGATCGATGGTTGCTTCGATGCCGCGGTATTTTTTCGAGAGGACGGCGAAGGCGTCCTTTTCAATGACCGCCTTGGCCACCGGCAGCTCTATCTCTACGAGGACGAGCACGTCTTTCTCTTCTCATGCGAGATTAAAGCGCTATTCGCCTATCCGAGCTTGAGTCGTACCGTCGATCGTGACGCTGCGCAGCGCTATTTCAACTATGGATACATCCTCGGTGATCGTACTTTCGTTGAAGGAGTACGCTTGATGCGTGGCTCCCACACGATCTGCCTACGACGCTCCGAGATCAGAGCCCATCAGTACTGGGAGTTCCACTTTGGAGAAGAGTCGACAGCGAGTATCTCAGAGCTAGTCGAGGAGGTTGACGCAACATATCGAGGCGTTCTTTCGCGCATCCTCGACTATGGTCGGGAGGTGCTCGTACCCTTGTCAGGAGGTCTCGATAGCCGCTTCATCGCCGGGCAGCTTGTAAGAGCGGGCATCAAACCTCACTGCTTTGGTCACGGTCACCGCGGCTGTGACGATCATCTCATTGGTGCCCGTGTCGCCCGTACTCTCGGCATCGATGACTATCGACTCATCGAAACCGAGCCGGAGTGGTTGCTCGACAAGGCAGAACGCTTTATCTATCTTGGCGATGGCATGGGGGGAATTCACCATGGGCTCCTGCTGGCTATCGGAGAAAGATATAACCTGCCGCCGGCAACGACCTCTCTGCTCAACGGCATCTTCGGCGGTCCGGGAAATTTCGGGTCAGGTTACTTTCGCGAAGACGATCTCTCTCGCCGTTTCACCCATGAGGAGAAACTCCTTAACCTGCGACGATCTCTATTTGGAGACGTCGTCGACGAGGGCTTTCTCAGGATGTTCTCGTCGGAGTTCCGCGAGCAAATGGTCGCTAGCTACGAGAGAGTTCTCGACGAAGAATTTCGACGCTGCCTCGAGGTCTCCGATGACTTCGCACACCAAAAAGATGTGTTCTTTATTCGCAACCGCCTCGTGCGCTTCATGAACCAGGCCGATTCGAATCGTTATCTTTGGCACGACCACTTCGTGCTTTACGACGATCGGCTAATCGACTTCTACCTTCGCCTTCCTGCGCAGCTCAAGCTTAAGCGCGCGTTCTTCTACGAGTATTTCAAAACCTGCTTCCCGGAGCTAGCAGCGATTCCCTACCAGTACACCGGCGCAAGTCTCTATCACACACCCTCGCCGCTGGTCGTCTCTTTACGACGGTCCATGAAAACGCTTGGATACAAGCTCGAGCGGATAAGCCGCGGGCAATTCAACTACTACGACACGCGCAACTATCACCACTTCGACCAATGGTTCCGCACCGAGCGGCGTATCTCTGCTTTCTTCCGCGATCTGCTGCTTGACAAGCGAACCCTTGATCGGGGTTACTTTGACCGCAAAGGCATTGAAAAGATGTTTCGCTGGCAGCTTCGAGGCGGTAAGGGATTCTATTTGCTTTCCTGGCTCGCCTCTTTCGAGCTGTTTCACCGGGTCCACATAGATCGTCCCTAAGATCGCCGATCTCCAAGCCCGGAAAGCCGAACTCCTTTCCAACGCACCGTCCCCTGTGACCTTTCGTACGGTCAGGTGGGATCGTAAGATGGTGTGGTCATCCGGAGAGGTCGCCCGGACGAAACGATCACGCGCTCGATGAGGGCATCGAGCGGATCGAAAAGCGGGACGTGACAGTCCATGGCCCGTAACACGAGTGGGATCTCTGTGCAGCCAGCAATGAGCGCATCAACCCCTGCCTGCTCGAGGCGTTCCGCAGCCCTTTTCATCAGGGTTCGACCAGGCTCCTCGTATCCGGACTTAACTCCCTGCCGGCCGTAGATGGCCTCCATAACCCACTCTTCCTGCTCGTCAGGACTCGGCAAGACAGCTTCAAGATTAGCCCTCTCAAGGGCTGTTTGGAACAAGCGTGAAGCGATCGTCCCCGTCGTTGCGAGCAAGCCAATACGTCGCGCCGCGGGCCTTTGCTCACGAATCAACCGTACCGTCTGCTCGATGGCAGAAACGATCTCGCAGGAAACAGCCTCACGCATCTCACGGATGTAATAATGCGATGTGATACAAGCAATGATGATTCGATCGGCTCCACTACGCTCGAGAAAACGAACGCCATCAACGAGGGCACTCGCACACGCCTCGCCAGTCCCTAGAATCGCCTCCGTACGATCCGGAATGGTGGTCGCCGAGTAGAGCACCGTGGGAATATGCTCCTGATCGGTCTCGACTCCCGTCCTGCGGACGAGGCGCTGGTAGAGCATGGCGCCGGCCTCCGCGCCCATCCCACCTAAGATCCCGAGCAGCTCCTTCTGATCAGCGGACATCCTGTCCTCCTACTCTCAACCCTCCTGTCGGGCCGGGCGGGTGCCCCATTTTGCAGCAACAATGAGCTTGATCTGCGCAATCTCCTCCGGGCTAAAAAAGCGCAGCAACAGAAGCAAGAGAGGCATTGTCAGGCCAGCGGCCGCATGAAGTACGCTATTAATCCAGATCCCTTCAAAGTCGATCTGAATGCCACCAGCATAGACCAGCACGCCGACCGCAAAGATCGTGATGATTCGTCGCCATTCAACGATGATTGGGTGTAAACGTCTCGAGAAATAATAGGTTAAGCAGATCTTGAA
>CAYSMT010000118.1:0-7320 GCA_964432135.1 uncultured Acidobacteriota bacterium | reverse complement strand
TCACCGCATCCGAGACGGAGATGATTTCATCGAGGTTGGCGATGGCTGGGACGGTCTCGATCTTGGCGATGAGCTTCTGGTGACCCCCGAGATGCTCGATCCTCCGGCGGGCCTCCTTGAGATCTGAGCCCTTGCGCACGAAGGACAGCGCGATGAAGTCCACACCGAGTTCCACAGCAAGAGCGAGGTCGCGTTTGTCCTTGGCGGTGAGGGGAGAACGGAGCGCCGTTGCGTGGGGCAGGGAGAAGCCGGCGCGCGGAAGGAGCTGCTTGCCCTCGAGCACTTCGCAGGTAACACGGTGCGTGCGAACTCTGGTCACGCGCAGCCGCACGGAGCCATCCGAAAGTAGAATCTCGTGCCCGACTTCGGTTTCGAGCGGCAGGGCGCGGTACTCGACGGAGATCATCCGTTGAGCGACGTTGCTTTCGCTGCGTCGCGTCGTCAGGGTCACCTTTTCGCCTTTGTGGATCGCGAGCGGAGCCTGAAAGGGGCCGAGCCGCAGCTTGGGTCCCTGCAAATCCACGAGCACGCCTACGGCTCGTCCAATCCGGCGTGCTTCACGGCGAACGAGAAGCGCGAGGCGACGGTGAGACGCATGGTCGCCATGGCTCATGTTCAGTCGAGCCACGTCGAGGCCAGCGCGGATCAGTGCAGCAAGCGTTTGCGGATCTTCCGACGCCGGGCCGAGCGTGGCCACGATGCGGGTCATGCGCTGCTTGAGTTCCATCATCATCCTCCGTCGGGGATCGGGGTGATGACACGAAGATAGAGGATCGTACGGGGTCGCTCAAGAACCCCCGATCTGCGGTCGATAAGGTGCTGGGAGATTGGTATGCCAGGACCTGTCCTGACCGACGAACGAGATGCGTCCGCCGCCGTGCAGCAGGAGCTCGTTCCCGGTCTCAAGCTGCGGGCGCTGCTCGCCAAAGGTGGTTTCGCCGAGGTCTGGGAGGCTGAACAGACCTCTCTGGGCCGGCGTGTGGCTGTCAAGATCCTTCGTGAAGAGCTCCTGGACCAGGAGCGGATGGTGGCGCTTTTCGAGCAGGAGGCCAAGGTTCTCGCGCGCCTGAACCACCCGAATGTCGTCCAGGTAATCGATCGCGGTGCGTCCTCGAGAGGTCCCTACTTTGCTATGGAGTTCGTCGAGGGCAAGACGCTCCAGGAGATGCTCAGCCGGAACGCTCTCTCGCGGGACCGTGCCCTGACCATCTTGCTTCAGGCCACACGGGGTCTCGCCTACGCCCATCGCAACCGGGTCATCCATCGGGATGTCAAGCCGGCAAACATCCTCGTTAGCCGTACGGGACAGGTCAAACTCTCCGATTTCGGGATCGCGGCCGTCAAGCAGGCAGCCGGTGAGGAAGCTCAAGAGGACGAAGGCAAAAAGAGCACGGCTCTCGGTACGCGGGCGTTCATGGCACCCGAGCAGCGCGTCTCCTTCGACGATGTCGGCACCGAGGCGGACGTCTACTCGTTGGGTGTCATCTTGCACCGCATCGTCACGGGCAAGCTGCCCCGGGGACCAGGTCGCGTGGCTTCTGGGGTTAACATCCCTGATCGCTTGCTGCCTGTGATCGAGAAGGCCCTTTCCTCGAGCCCAGGTCGTCGTCATCCGAATGCCGGCGCGTTTCGGGACGCGCTTGTCAACGCGCTCGAGGGACGTCACATCGAAGCGACGGTTCGACGGGGCGCCGCGAATGCTCTCGGAACAGCCGGGCGCTTTGAGCTGCTGGACGTGATTCGGCAGGATGAGCGGCGCTCGGTCTACCTCGTGCGCAAGGGGGGCGCCGATGGCGAGCAGATCGTCGTCAAGCGTTACGTCAAAGATGCCGATGCGCTACGCACGGTGCGCAACCTGATGCGTGTCGAGAGCCCGAACATCATTCGTATACTCGCCGTGGGCGAGCGCGCGGATGCCTTCATCATGTTGATGGAGCACATGCCTGGCGGCGATCTGCGCGAGCGCTTGGTCAAGCCGCACTCCTGGCGGGCGGTGGCTGAGGTGGGCGAACAAGTTGCTCTCGCTCTCGCGGCGGCCGAGCGCGCCGGCGTGGTCCACGGCAACGTTCGGCCCTCGAACATCCTCTTCGCTGCCGACGGCACGATTCGCGTAACGGACTTCGGCCTGCCGGAGCACTACGTCGGCGAGCCAGGGAAGAGGAACTGGTATGCGCCGCCCGAAGGGGGACGCACACCCGCTGGAGACATCTACGCGCTCGGAGCCATTCTCTACGAGATGCTCTTCGCGGCGGCTGTTCCCAGCGATGCTTCTCAGCTCTTCTCCGGCAGTCGCAGCGAAACGAAGCTCCCCGAGCCCTTCCAGGAGCTCTTCCGTCAGATGCTGGCCCCTGCCCCTGCGCGAAAGGTCTCGGCCGAACTCGTCGCACGCGAGCTTCGCGCTCTGCTCGATGGCCGCGCCGAAGAGCACGCCTTGGTAGCCCAAGCCGAGCAAGCCGTGATCGCGGCCCGACCCGTGCGCAAGCGCAGACAAAACCCAGGATATCTTCCCGGCCTCCTTGGTCTAGCAGGTCTCATCTTGGCATGGCTCTTCGAGCAGCCCTTCTTTCAGGATCTGCTGGTGCGGATCTTCGGCGGCTGAGTCGCGCTCCTTCGAGACAATCTCGTGTAGTCTAAGCTTCGCGATGGTATGCGCGAGACCAGCTTTCCCTTCCAAGATTGTCAGTGCGCCCTGGTGGACGGACGGGAGTTCCTGGGCTTGGGCCTTCGCAGCATTCGCTATGCAAGTTGTCGTCTGGACCGGGCTCGAACAACCCGGTCGAGTTCCCAGGGCTGCCGTGATGGCGTTTGTACCGGCCGTCATTGCCGGGTCTTTTTTTCGCATGCGTCGTCGCTTCGTCGTGCCGCTTGGCCTCGCCGCGCTCGTGGCCGTGCCCCTTGTGGCGCTGAGTGTCGGTTTTCTCGTCGTCTCACCAGCCGAGCGCGGCTCGCTCCTCTACGATGGTTTGCTGCTGGCCGTGGTTTGGCTTGCAGCACTTGCCCTCGCGTCGCTAACTTCAGCCTCGCCCGAGAACGCGGCTCGTGTCGATGAGGCTCTGGCGTGGGCCGCCGTGGGCGCTCTTCTGATTGTCTCGCCCATCGGCCTCTGCGAGGCCTGGCTTGGCTGGCAGTGGCTTCCCGCAGTACGCCCGCCGGCGGGGCCCTACCTCAATCGTAACGTAGCCGCGCAGGCGCTCGTGCTTCTTGTCCCGCTGGCCCTGGCGGCGGCGGCACAGGCTCGGAGAAGGGCGGGGCGCCGGATCGCGCTCACGGCGACGGGTCTCGGCGTGGCCTTTTTAATCGCGACGCGGAGCCGGGGCGGCTGGGCTGCCGCTGCGGTTGGATGGGGTTTCGCTCTCCTGGTTCTGGCTTGGACCTATCGTCGAGACATAGCGTCCCTGAGCGCACGTCTGGCGCGTCCAGCGGCGTGGCTCCTGCTCGTCACCGGCATCGCGGTCTTCCTTCCGGTCCGGGGGGTCGAGCCGCTCCCTGGTGTTGGGCGAGCGATGGCCCTCATCTTCACGGGCGGGGAATCAACCCAGATCAGGCAGGCTCTGTGGCGAAACGGCGCGGCAATGATTGCCGGCGCGCCGCTGCGCGGCGTGGGTGCTGGGCGTTTTTCCGTTATCTATCCGCTCTACAACGCTCATGTTGTTCCAACGCCCGACTTCGGTCTCGAACGCCAGCCTGAGCACGCCCATGCAGATCTCATCGAGTACGCTGCCGAGATTGGCGCGCCAGCAGCGTTCGCGTTGGCGGCCCTCCTTTTCATCGCCATCGTGCGCTCACTGCGTGTGGCGAGGCGCGATCTATCACAAAGGAGTTGGGCCCTCGCCCGCCTCGCAGGCTTGGTCGCCGTCGGTGCACATGGTCTCGTAAGTTTTCCTTTACATTCTCCAGCAAGCGCCCTTCTCGCCTTCCTTCTCGCGGGCAGGGCCTGGGAGAATGCGAGGCCGCTGCTGTGTCGTGAGGGCGCGTGGGCCGCACGCGGTGCCGTGCTATGCGGTGTCGCGGCTGCGGTACTCTGTGTCGTCGCTGTCGTTATGGTCGGCCCGGAACTCAAGGCCCAGCGTGCGCTCGGTCAGGCTTTGGCAAGCTACGAGCAAAGCCAGCGGACAGATGAGCCGCGCCTTGCGTCGCGACTGCGGGCCGCCGCGGCAGCAGGAGCTGAAGAGGCGGCTGCTTTTGCGCGACACCGCCGCACATCTTCGATCGCGGCGGTACTCCTCTATGCCAACGAAAAAGGGCCCGCTCGCTCCCTGGCCTTGCTCGAGCCGGCGCTCGCGGCCAACCCCCACCAGCTCAACCTCCTACTTGACACCGGAGCTCGTCGCCTCAAGGCTGGGCAGGCCCTAGCGGCGGAGGGCGCTTTTCGCCACGCGCTCGAGATCAGTCCGGGGCTTGGGAGAGCCTGGCTCGGTCTGGCGATGAGCTGCGACGCGCTCGGCGACAATTCTGGTGCCGCCGTGGCTTGTGCTCGGGCGATCATGCTCGCGGAGGGCCCCGAGGCACAGCTCTTCTGCGAGAGTCGCGGCTACCAGCGCGGGTATTTTGGGCCTGCAGAGCGCGAGACAAAAAGAGCCGATTGAAACCTTTTCGACCCGGGTGGCGTTTGCTTTGATGAGTGATGTTGCTCAGAGGAGGTCGGCCATGTCGTCTCGTCCGTTCGTTAGTCATGCCGTCGTCATGATGGCCACCATCGTGCTTGCTGGGTTGCCCGCCTTCGCGGGGACTCACATCGAGAAGTCCTTCGATCTCGGTCCCGGAGGGCACTTCGTCCTTGATTCAGCGATCGGTTCCGTCACGGTGACTGGTGGGAGTGAGCAAGAAGCTCGTGTTGTATTCGACGCCTCGAAGGAGCTCGAAAAGAACTACAGCTTCTCCTTCGAGCAACAGGGTGACACCGTCAAGGTCATCGTGAAGAGGAAGAGTGGTTCCTGGAAGTTCTGGAGCTGGGGTAGCACGGGAAAGGCTCACTTCGAGGTTCAGTTGCCTCGACAAACCCAGGTCGACGTGGACACCTCCGGCGGAAGGATCCAAGTCAGTCATATCGAAGGGGAGGTTCGCGCAGACACCTCCGGCGGTAGCATCGCCCTCAAGGATATTCACGGGAGTGCTTTTGCAGACACTTCTGGAGGTTCGATCACCGCGTACAGAATCTTCGGCCCTCTTAATGCGGACACCTCCGGCGGTGGTATCCACGTGGAAGAAGTGACCGGTGATTTGCGCGCAGACACCTCTGGTGGCGGCATTCGCGTCGATGAGGCTGGCGGCTATGTCGATGCAGACACTTCCGGAGGCTCGATCAAGGTTCGTTTCGCGGCGAATAACGCGCGCGGAGGTCGGCTGGACACCTCTGGTGGCGGCATTTCGGTCTTCGTCGATCCGCAGGTGGGGCTGGAGATCGACGCGTCGACCTCTGGTGGCAGCGTGCATTCGAAGCTCGAGTTGCTCGTCAAAGGCAAGATCTCTCGCAGCGCATTGCACGGCAGGCTCAACGCCGGTGGTGAGCTTCTCAAGCTGAGCACATCCGGGGGGTCTATCCATATTGAAGCTCGCTAACGACCTAACATAGCTGCCGTGTTCGCCGCTACCAGGAGCAAAGAGGAGAAGAAGGGATGGCTCACCCGATCGACACCAGTCTCTTTGACGCTTCCGGGCCCGGCGTGCGCTCTTTCGTGCGGGAGATAACGATCCATGCCCCCGTTGAAGCTGTCTACGCAGCTTGGACCGACGCTCAACACTTTTCCCCCGCCTACGCACCTGGGCGGACTGAGCTGCGCGCCAACATCGAACTCGTGATTGGCGGCGCCTATGAGTGGCTCTGGGATGGCCAGCTCGGCAGTAATGATTGCCAGGTGCTCAGCTACCTGCCACTGCGTATGCTGAGCTTCAGCTGGAACGCTCCTCCGGCGCAGCCGGAGAGTCGCGTGAAGCGTAGCTGGGTCGTCGTTGAGTTCGAGCCGTGCGAAGGTGATGCAACTCACCTGTGTTTAACTCATCTAGGATTCGGCGAAGCCAAACATTGGGACGAGACAATGGCCTATTTCGGTGAGGCTTGGTCCCACGTACTTGAACAGTTCCGCAAGAATCTTTCTCGCTAATACGCCGAGCAGGAACTTCGATTCCGAGTAGGCCAGGCGCCCTTTTGATCTGGATCAGCGTGGGCGCCAGCTTCAGTTAGCGCTCGTGGGCCCCGAGGTCAGCCTCGGATTTTCCGTCGCTATTTCCGTCCTTGCGGCGCGCGCCACCATTGACATCGATCTTTGCCTGGGCGGGAGCCCCGGCGTGGGCCTTGTCGATCGCAGGTGATCCCGAGGCGAGACGGTAGTCGTCCGCCGGGCGATCGCGATAGAGTGGATCGGTGGCAATATTATCGCTGTTGCCGGTGAGGTTGTTTAGCTCCGCGACCGTGGATAGCGTTGTGCCGCCTTCGTCCTTATAGAGAGATCCGTTACCATGGATGTCGTTGCCGACTACGACGGGATCCGCGATGAGTTTCTTGGCGACGTCGTCTGCCGACTCCTCGATTCCTGCGCCGCTGAGGAAGGTGAAGAGGTTGTCCCAAACCTGAGGTGCTGCCTCGACGCGATGCTGCGATGGGTCCGCCGTGCTGTCGTTACGAGAGGCTGAGCAGACGAGACCTGTTGCTCCGCCGTCGCTGAAGGTGTTGCCGACAAGCACGGGAATGCTGCGCGCCTGCGCAGCTTCTGTGATCGTGCTGAACTCACCACTCGCCTCGACGAGCACGGTGTTGCCGCTTGTGTCGTAGACGAGGTTCGAGGCGACCATGGAGGAGACAGTTGCCTTGAGCGCGGTATTGGTCACATGCGCACCGAGTACGATGCCCATGCTGCCTCCATGGATCGTATTCGCGACGACCTCAAGCTGACACTGCGCGTCAGAGGAGCCGGGTCGCGCCTCGAGTCGCAGCGAAGCATCGGAGCCGCCAGCGAAGTCGTTGCGTTGGATCCTACCGCGCAGCACGCCGGCCGAAACGATCGCGCGAACACTCTGCTGTGAGCTCCCATCGAAGCTGCTGTCGTAGACCCCGAGCTTGCTTCCTCCGGCGATATCCGCGCTCAGATCAACTCCCTGCGCGCTGAGCTGCTTGAACTTCAGCTTACGCAGTTCAAGCTCGGCGATCGACGCCGCCAGCAGGCCCGTCGCCGCATTCTCGATGGTCAGCCCTTCGATTCGCGCGCTCGTACCGCTGACCCGCAGTACATAGCCAGAACCCCCTCCGCGCAACACCGTCGTGTTAGCTGCTGCGTCCCTTTGCCACTGCTTCGTTTCCGTGCCCGCGAAGCCGCCGAGAATCGT
>CAYSMT010000117.1:0-7335 GCA_964432135.1 uncultured Acidobacteriota bacterium | reverse complement strand
CCGCGATCCGGTGGACATGCGGAAGTCATTCAACGGATTGGTTGCCCTGGTCAACAGCGTGCTGGAAGAGGATCCTCTGTTATGTGTCGGGCCGTGATATGTGGCGCCCTTCTGCGAAGTCTTCGTACTTTCTGGTAACCGAGGTGATTGCCGACACATAATATTCCAGGGTCCACTCTCTCCGACGTCGGGATGTCCCCGGCTATGGCAGCGGGAGGGAGTGACCATGTTGGAGCACTATTTCAAGTATCGCCGAGTGATCGCGTGCTTGCGCCGCGGCACCCTCGGCACTGAGATGGATCACATTGCAGCCGATCTATTGAGGGCGGGCTACAAACGTGATTCGGCCAAGCTGTATTTAGCACGTATTGCCCGTTTCAGCACGTTCTCCGCCGGTTGCGGTTGCAGCAAGTCGAGGCCGATTCCCCGCGAGATTGTCGATCGCTATCTGGAGTCTAGACCGACGATCATGGCATGCTGGGCTGCCCAGGTGGCGATCGGTCATGCTGTGCGCTGTTGTCCGCATCGATTTGCGGCGACGCCCTCGCAGGATAAGCTCGATCCGAATGACCCGCTGCTTGCGGCCTATTTACAACACCTGCGAGACATTCGTGGCCTACAGCCAAAGATGTGTGAAGGGCTCGTTCTTACGGCCCGACGGATGCTGGCGTGGCAAAAGGAGCATCTCGCTGATAGGCCGCTCTCTGAACTCACCGCGATGCACATCTTGATCATGACGCGCGACGTGCTAGCCAGGTGTCGTAGCGATAGCGCGAGATCATCCGCCACGGCTTACATGCGTTCGTTCCTGCGCTACCTGAAATGGGCTGTAGAAGGTAGTACTTGATCGGACAGGTACCCGTTCTCGCGGTTGTCTGTCAGATCAAGCGCAAAGCTTCTTTTCCTCCACAATCATTTTGCCATCGACGAAAGTGTCGAAAGGCGTCTTCCCATCGCAGCGCTTGCCCTGGTGTGGGCGGCGATGATTGTACTCTACCAGCCAGGTATCGAGATCGACCTGGAGCTCGTCCACGGATCTATAGATCTTCTTGCGCAACGCGACCTGGTAGAACTCCTCCAGGATGGTCTTGTGGAATCTCTCGCAGATGCCGTTCGTCTGCGGGCTCTTGGCTTTCGTCTTCGAATGATCGATGTCGTTGAGCACCAGGTAGAGCTGGTATTCGTGGCGCTCAACATTGCCGCAGTACTCGGTACCGCGGTCCGTGAGAATGCGAAGCAACGGGACGTCGTGCTCTTCGAGGAACGGCAGCACGCGGTCGTTGAGTAGATCGGCCGCCGTGATTGGTGTCTTCATCGTGTACAGCTTGCAGAACGCCACGCGGCTGTACGTGTCGACGAAGGTCTGCTGGTAGATCCGGCCCACGCCCTTCATCGTGCCGACGTAGAACGTGTCCCGAGAGCCGAGGTACCCCGGGTGCTCCGTTTCGATCTCGCCGTGGGCTTCCTTCTCTTGCTGAGCAGCCTCCAGCGCCTGCAACTGGCTTTCGGTCAGGACGCAGCCTTCGGCTGCGACTTTTTCCTCGAGCCGCTGCAGGCGCTTCTTCTTGGTTTCGAGACCGTTTCGCTGCCAGATGCCACGGATACCGTCTGGCGACAGCTGGTACTGTTTGATTTCAAACAACTTGGCGGCCGCTCTGACCTGGCCATAGGCCGGATACTCCACCGCCAGCTCAATCACCGCGTCCTCGATCTCTGCTGCGACGCGATTCCGGCGATTCGGCTTCCGACGGCTGATCTCCTTCAGGCCTTCTAGACCGGCTTCATCGAAACGCCTCTTCAGACGGTAAAACGTGTCCCGCGAATAGCCTAGTGCTCGACACGCTTCGCTGACAGCTTCGGAGCTATCCATGTCGTGCACCGCGCCGTTGCTGTAGCATCCCAGCAGATGCCCGAACTCGCGCGAAAGCAGATCTCGCCGCACATCTTCAGGCACTCCTTCGCAATGATCCTGCTGCAGTCGGGTGTAGACCTTCTGACGATTCAAGCGTGGCTCGGGCATGCGCAGGTTGCCACCACTCATCGCTACGCGGCGGCGGATGTCGAGATGATGCGTCGTAGCCTGGACAAGGCTGGCATCCGAGACGGTGTCGCGCACCGCTTTCGACCCAAGGATCCAGTGCTGAGTCTGCTTGAGAGTTTCTAGATATTATGTGACGGCGGGTTTCACAAGCAAATCGCCACGACATCAGCCACTTGGACGTATGCTTGAGACCGCCCGCTACATACTCGCACCCGACACATAACAGAGGATATGTGTCGGGTCGTGCTTTTTTCAATCGTCGTAAAAATTATCTGAAGGTGGTGACGTGGGATCGAACCGGCTACGGCCTGTTTGCGAAGCGCCTTGAGCGGCGCCGATTTCGTCTTCCCACAGGCGGGTTGACACAGGAGTTGAGCGAGCAGACTTTTCGTTTGATTTTGGATGGAATAGTCCTTGGCAGGAGGCGTCGTATAGGGTAAAAACAATGCATGACGATGGAAGAGAAAGCAGCCTTTTTGGACCAAGAATCCATCGTTGCTCGCTTGGCTGCGCATGAAGAGATGCTCGCTTCCGGTTGCCTGTCCCAGCTTGTGGGCAAGAATGCTCATCGCTTTTCCTTTTCCATGCCACGAACGAGACCGTTGAATCTCGCTTTTGGCCTGTTCGCATTTTGCGATGAAACAGGCGGGTGCTTCCGCGTATGCTCAGCGAAGATAGGCCTTGGCCATCTTCCGGTGGCTAGCCCCGATGGTTTTTCCAGCGGAGGTTTTTGGGCGGCGAGAGGCCGTGCGTACCTGGTTCACTTCCGCGAAGGTCACGCTGGGAGGTCGGCATATTCTGGTTCGACGACCGCCGCAAGCGAGCACGAGCGTCAGACGCGAGGAGACGAAGGATGTTCGACAAAGTGCTTCTGTTGCTTTCGTTGGCGGGTGTTGCTTTGGGCGGTTTTGGCGTCATGGTGGCGGATACGAGCGACCCGCTGGATCGCGAGATGGAGAGGTTAGCTCCGGGAGCCAAGCCTTGCGGTGAAGTTGATCTAATAGGTGGCGCGAGAGCAGCGGTCAACAAGTGCGTGACGGAGCAGTTTCTTGCGGACCAGCCGTTCAGCGCCCGTTTCGAGCGCTCATGCGAGGACTCGATATGCTTGATAGGAATTGTTCTTGTGGCGCATCGCGTGATCGTTGTAAGGTACGACAGCATCGGATGTCACGGCAAGACGCCGTCTGTCTACTGCGGAACACAGGCTGTGTATTGCGATCAGGCGACGCTCGTTCCGAAGGGCGAACGACTTAAGATACGATGTGTTCACGAGGTGGAATTGTGACGGGGCCTAGGATGCTGGCGTCTAACACACGTGTGAACCTGATGATCTGGTCTGTCGTGAGCTTCGCGCCATCCTGCTTCACAGTTGACGCACGACAATAGCCAGCAAGGGTTGAAATGGGAGGTAGCCATCTAAGTGATGACAGTATCCATCAGTAAGCAGAAGAGAGCAGCAGAGGTTGGCATCGTGCTGGGTGTCGTATTTGTCATTATGGGCTTCGCATACAGTAATTCGGGAATCTGGATGCTCGGGTTCGTGTTCCTATGCCTTGGCGGTGTGGCGAGAGCCCGGGTCGAAAGTGCAACGAAACGGTGACGGAGAATGTCTGCCAAGCACCTATGCAGCCCCCGTTGTCGACCACGCGGAATAGTCCTGTCCAAGTGAGGTCGGTGGCGTTATAGCGAGGAGATCAACGCTGGCTTTGGTTTTGCGCGCGGAGTGCAGAGACCGCTGATCGCTTGACTCTGCCGGCCTTTTGTTCACGCAAGGGCCACGCCCGCAGGGTGAGCTAACATTAAGATGCTTGATGAGAAGAAGCGATTGTCCCGAAATACTGTCAACATGAAGGCTGTTGTTGTTGCCGCGATACCCTACGTACTCCTTGGGTATCCCTGGTTTTCTATGTTTCGCGGCCCATGGTTTCACGGAGGTGGCCTAACGGTTGAGCAGTTGCAGCAGGGACCAGGCTACGCGACGGCGTTCTCCGTTGCGATCATCAGCGCTCTTGTGACGGCCTACGTCCTCGCGTTTCTCGTGGCACGAACGGGAAAACAGACGGCCATGCGCGGGATGATGATCGCAGCGTTTGTGTGGCTTGCCTTCGTCTGTGCAGTGATGGGCACGCAATACACCTTCGAAGCAAGATCTCTGGGCTATTTCGCAGTCACGGCAGGGTACCCGTTGGTTGGATTTCTGATCATGGGAGCGATCGTCGGGGCTTGGAGGGGACGGGTCTCGGCCGAGGAACCCGACGGAGATGAACTTAGGGGCGGAGACGTGGCAGGATGACCGATAAGGCTCAACGCACTCATAGACGGCCCCGCCACTCGATGCCACAGTTCGGCTGCCATGCGCTGGAAGCTGCTCGGCTCATGGATGTCTACCAAGACCGAACTCAATATCTCGATGGCATCCGCCGCTTCTGATCGGGTTCCGAAGTAGGAGCCTCCGGAGATGAACAATCGGCTCGATAGAGCATGCCCTGTACAGGGTTGATTCCCCCTAGCGAACTGGAGAGCTAACGCGGGAGCCGAGCGGTGCAACGCTTAGGACATCTGCCGCGCTGCGAGGGCGTCGATCACGCCCTATCCGCCAGCAGATGGCGATTGGCCACGCCGTTCCAGAACGCAATCTCTTAGTGAACAAGCCAAGATGCAATATCATACAGCGGACGACCTTTCTTAGCCGACGATATCCAAAGTGTTGAACTAACTGGTTTGGAGGAGAGACCTATGACATCTACTGAAGTTGCGATGGCCTTTGTCGATGCCATCAACTCCAAGGATGTTGAGCGACTGGTAGATCTGATGACCGCTGACCATAAATTCATCGACGGTGACGGGTCTGAACATGATGGAAAGGATCAGATGCAGGCGGGGTGGAGGGAGCATCTGAAACTCATCCCAGATCTTACCCTATCGATATCCGAGCACTTTGAAGAGGCCGATACCGTTGTGCTTCTCGGATGGTCCAGCGGGACGATCATCCAAGACGGGGAGCTCAGAAATGAGAATTCCTGGCGAGTTCCGTGCGCATGGCGTGTCTTGGTTAAGTCCAACAAAGTGGCCGTATGGCAGCTTTATGCTAACCAATGCGCATTGCATAAAATCTATGACCGCATTAAATAGCCCATCAAGATGCTGTTCTTCGCGATGGGTCGCCGGGAGATGTGAACCCGGCTCGGATTAGAGCGAGTGAGTATTCCATATGCGCTAAGTGTGCCCGGGTTGGGTCTTATGATATCGTATTTCAGTGGGCTTTCTGGCGATCTCCTGACGAGAAGGCTCATTTCTTGGAGCGATGCGGTAGGGCGTGATAGCTGGGTGAAGCCAATTAGATGGTGTCTTGGCGCAGTGCTGATGTTGAAACCCAGAGCAACGGCCCCATGAGATTCAAGAGGAGCCGATGACGTCCGATGAAGATCTGGACATGATGTGCGTGAGCGGATGAGCTGAAGAAGTGATGAAGGCCATTGTTCAAACAAAGTACGGGTCCCCTGACGATCTAGAGTTCCAGGAGGTTGACAAGCCGTCGGTCGGTGATGATGACGTGTTGGTGCGGGTACGCGCAGCTTCCGTCCATCCGGATGTCTGGCATGTCGTGAGCGGTAGGCCCTATGTGCTTCGCCTGATGGGGACCGGGTTTTTCAAGCCCAAGAATCCGATCCCCGGTACGGACATGGCAGGAATCGTTGAGCACGTCGGCGGGAACGTAAGCCAATTTCAAGCAGGTGATGCCGTGTTCGGCGAAACTATCGCGACCGACCAATGGATCAACGGTGGCGCGTTTGCCGAGTACGTGTCCGTACGCCAAGACTTGCTGGTCTTGAAACCTGACTGCATTACTTTTGAGCAAGCCGCCTCCGTGCCTACCTCTGGATTTATCACCTTACAAAACCTCCGGGACCCACACCAACTCCGGCCAGGGCAAAAGGTGTTGATCAATGGCAGTGGAGGTGGAGTGGGCACTCTAGCCTTGCAGATCGCAAAGGCTCATGGCGCCCATGTGACTGTGGTAGACACCACGAGCAAGTTGAGTATGCTCCGCTCGCTCGGGGCAGATCAGGTCATCGACTCCACTCACGAGAACTTCACCCAACGTGGCGTTCTCTACGATCTCATCTTTGACGTTCCGGGGAACTACCCGTTCTTCGCATGCAAGCGCGTGCTGAAGCCTGACGGAAGATACGTGCTCATCGGGCATGAGAGATTTGGAGCATCAGGAGAACGCGTTTTCGGAATTCTGCCCCGCTTCTTGAATCTCATCTTTCTTTCACGCTTCGTGAAACAATTGCGAGGCCCGGTCGTTTCGATGCCCACAAGAAAAGACGCCATGGTTGTTCTAAGGGAACTCCTCGACACCGGGAAGATCACGCCGATCATCGATAGTACGTATCCACTGAGTGAGGCCCGCGAGGCTCTCCGGCATATGATCGAGGACGAGCTTCTGGGGAAGGTCGTGATCACCATGGCAGAAGCCGCCTGATAGGGGCATCCAGTTGATCGTACTACGCGCCCCGTAGTTGATGCGATAAGATGGGAAGGCAAATTTCGGAGTTGAACGATGATGTTGAGAAGGCAAAGCTCCATCAACAGCACCGCGAGACTTGCTGGAGCTTTGTATTTGTCTTTGATGCCTCTCGGCATCTTTAGTTTCGTCTACGTTCCGTCCGTTCTCTTCGTACGAAACGATAGCGCAGCGACGACCCGCAACATCATGGAGTTCGAGGGATTGTTTCGCAGCGCCACGGTCAGCCATCTTCTGAGTCAGATCATTGTCGTGTTCTTGGCGCTTGCGTTGTACCGTATTTTCAAACATGTGAACAAGCAACTTGCGCTGCTGATGGTCATTCTTGCGCTACTCGGTCTCCCTATTGCGTTCCTCAACGAAGTTCATAACCTCGCAGCATTGCAGCTACTTGGCAGCCCGGACCGTGGCGCGTTCACCTCAGATCAGCTCCATGTCCAGGTGATGCTGTTCCTAGATATGAGCCGCAATGGGATCTTCGTTGCTCAGATTTTCTGGGGGCTCTGGCTATTACCATTAGGCTTGTTGATCTTCAGGTCGCGCTTCTTGCCCAGGCTGTTGGGTGTTCCAGTGATGATCGCGGGGGCTGCGTATCTGTTCGATTCGTTCACGCAGCTGCTCTTCCCGGGTTTCGCCATGGTCAGCCGGTTCACCGCCATCGCAGAGTTGCTGCTTCCGTTGTGGCTCCTGGTCAAGGGCGTGAAGGTTGAACGGTGGCGACACGTCGTTGCTGAACGGGAGACGATCGAGGTCGAATACGCCT
>CAYSMT010000116.1:0-7344 GCA_964432135.1 uncultured Acidobacteriota bacterium | reverse complement strand
CGCATGCAGGCGCAAGAGGCGGCGCAGGCGCAGGCGCGTCTTCGTTCGGGGATTGTAGGCGCGCTCCTCGGTGCTCAAGGAACCGGAGTAGACACGCAGCCAGTGAAGCTCTTTGTTCAGGTCGGCCACGACCTTGAACACAAGCGCGGAGAAGGGCTCGTCCGCAGCAGGACGACGCTCGAGAACCGTCTCCGGGTCGACCGGGTCGATGCCCACGGCTGCCGGACGCTCGACGGGCGAAGGGAGGTAGCTGCACACGGCGTCCAGAACCGGGCGGATCCCGAGATCCTTGAGCGAAGAACCGCAAAGCACGGGCACGAACTCACCCGCGATCGTCGCCGCGCGCAGCCCTGCGCGCAGCTCGGCCTCTCCAATAGCTTCTTCAGCTAGATATTTCTCGGCGAGTGCGTCGTCAGTCTCCGCAACAGCCGCGATCAAGGCGTCCCGAGCAGCATCCACCGCATCCCGCTCTTTCTCGGGAATCTCTCGCGCGTCGAGTTCACGGCCCCGAGTTGAAGGATCGAAGACGAGCCAGCGCATCCCGATCAGGTCGATAACGCCGTCGAGCTCGGCCTCCGAACCCCGCGGCAGGTTGACGAAGTGCGCGTTCGAGCCGAGCACCTCGCGAATCTGACGCAGGACACGCTCGTGGTCGGCACCCACCCGGTCCATCTTGTTGATGAAGGCGATGCGAGGAACGGTGTAGGTATCGGCTTGGCGCCAGACCGTTTCACTCTGGGCTTCGACGCCCTCGACACCTGAGAAGATGACGACGGCCCCGTCCAAGACGCGTAGTGAGCGCTCGACCTCGGCCGTGAAATCGACATGACCGGGGGTATCGATCAGGTTGATCTGGTGCTCGTTCCAGAAGAAGGTCGTGGCTGCCGAGGAGATCGTGATGCCTCGTTCTCTCTCATCTTCGCGAAAGTCCATCGTGGCCTCGCCATCGTGGACCTCCCCGATCTTGTGCGTCAGGCCGGAGTAATAGAGGAAGCGCTCCGTCGTCGTCGTCTTTCCCGCGTCGATGTGCGCGATGATGCCGATGTTCCGTACTTTGTTCAGCGACCTGATCTTCATGGGGCACCTGGGATTCGCGGGGAGAAAGGAAAAGGCGCCTGAAAGTAACAGCCGCCCCAGCGGGCGTCAAAGATGCGTGAAACGGTGCCCGTGGTGGGCCCGCCCCATGGATAAAGACATCCCCCGCGACCTGCGCCACGGGGGATGAAAGCCTCGGAGAGGAGAATCTCGGATGCAGGCTCCGGTCCGCCGGGTCTTTCCCCACCCGTTGTGTCAGGACCCGCTCGCGGGTTCCCGGAAGCCCGTCCTCACTAGGAGTTCTCCGCGAAATCGCCGGAGTGGTCGATTCCTAGTTCCGAACCGAGGGCAGTTTAATCACCGGCTAACTTACTTGTCAAGCAGCCGGCCTCGAAGTGAGCACGCAGCGCTGGGAGGTCGGCGCCGCATGCGCTTTCCAGCTCAAGTTAACTTTTCCACAGCTGTGGACCGGGAGGTGGAAAACCCTGTCCTATCTTGGGGATGGACCGCACGAGAGATTCACACTCCCGTGACCTCGACGAGACAGGCCTCGAGCCGCTCCTCACCGCCACTGGCGACGACAAAACGCGTCAGGTCCCCAGCACCGCCATGACCACCGGAGGGAGCCTCCGACAACGCGACAACACCCGCGGGCTGACGCTCGTCGACCAGCACGCGAGCCAGAAGCTCGGCCCTCTCGCTGAGCACACGCACGATGCACCAGGCCTGGATGCCCCGGCTTCGTGCGTCGGCAACCGAGAGCACGAGAACCGGCAAGGGCTCGGCTTGCCACGACGGCGGGCCGGGGGCGTCCAGAGGCGTTGCGGCGGGAACAAGACGCAAAGGAAAGTCCGAGTAAAGCCCCGGTAGCACGACGAACGCTTCTCCCCCAGTGCGCATGACCTCGGACAAAGATTTGTCTGGACCCGGGAGCACGCTCGCAGTGGACGGGCAGGCCTGGCGTTGTGCGAGCAAGCCAGCGCCGTCCTCAGGGAACCAGCTCAGCGACCAACCGAGGCGATGCGCAACCCCGCGCCAAATGCTGCTGGCGGTCTTGATGCCTCGGGGTGGAGCTAGCGCCGCGGCACCCTCTCGGTAGCTTCCCGTCCAACGTAGGCCGACACACCCCGCATCCTCCAGCTGCGAGGCGACGGGTAGGATCAGGTCGGCGAAGGCGGCGGCGCGAGTGTCCCAGGGCGCGAGGACGATAACCTCACCGGCGCAAGCAAGATAGTCCCGCAACGGCGCTATACCGTCCCAGGTCTCCAGCGGATCGGCGCCTTCGATCACGACGACATCGTTCTCCGGACGCCGCGCCTCGAGAACGGCCGTCAGATCGCCGGAGGCCCGCGCTTCCACCGCACCGACAGCCCCCGGGAAGGGCAGCCCCTCCGAAGGATCGCGAGCAGGTCGGGGGCAGAGTGCCCGTGCCGCGCTCACCGCGAGGAGGATCGCGATGGCCTGTACGGTCGGCGCGGCAGGGGCGTGGAGCAACACATCGCCGGTCATCACGAGCACGGCCGAACGGGCCGAGATGAGATCTTTGGCGAAGCGGTCGATCGCCTCGCCGTCGATTTCGCATGCTCGGGCGCTTCGGTGAGGCTCCCACACATCAAGTACGGCGGATTCTTCCTCGGAAAGCGCGCACCGATCACCGGTAAACGACCGGCAGGCGGCTGCGAGGCCGAGGGCGAAGGCTTGCTCGCTTCCCGGAGCCAAAGCGAGCCAGTCATCGGCCCGACGCGCCGTCTCGGAGGCCACCGCGCCGAGATGCAGGTGCCGCGCTCCGCGGGAGCTGGCCACATCGAGCGAGCGGAGAAGCTGTGCGGGACCGCGAGCCAGATCTCCCCAACTGATCACCAGATCAGCAACCTCCACACCGGCCGCATCGGCGCGAGACGCCGCGGGGAGAAGGACTTGAGCCCAACGTGCGAGGGTTTCCTCGGCAGGGACCCTCCGGACGAGGGTCGCCGAAGGAACGCAGCCGGCGACGCGGCGCAGAAGCACATCGGCGAGCGAAGGACGCTGGCTGCCGGAGAGCAGCAGGAGCCGTCGCCGCTTCTCGACGACGGCCTGCAAGGCCATGACGAGGCGCTCGGTAGCCTCGTCCCAACGGGCCTCGTCGAATCGCTCCTCCCTCCCCTTGCGCCGCCGGGCGGCCTGAGGACGCCGCGGTGAGCATGGACGATCCGCAGCAAGAGTACGACGCAGGTCGTCAAGACACGCGGGACAGGGTGGCGCGGCGGCCTCGCCCTCGAGGCCCAGCAAACGGCCCTCCTCGACCCAGGCCTTCGCGCGACACTCACAGCGGCAACAAGGCGAAGGTAGAAGGCCGACGGACTTCATGCCGGGTCCGATGCCACCGGGAGGTAGACCCGGAAGGTGGTTCCCTCATGGGCTCTCGAGTCCACTTGCACGCGGCCACCGCAGTCGCGTATCAGGCCGTAGGTAACAAAAAGGCCAAGTCCGGTGCCCCGGCCATCGTCCCCGGACTGGAAGGGCTCAAACAGGGCCGGCATCGCATCACTGGAGATGCCAGGCCCTGCGTCGCAGACCTCGATCACGATCTCCCCGCCTGCTGGAAGTTCCCTCGTCCTGACGAGCAACCTGCCCCCGCTCTTCATCGCTGAAAACGCGTTGAGCAAGAGATTGAGCACAATCTGGTAGATATGGCGGCTCGGCACGGCGACTTCGCGCAAGCCGGTCGATAGCTGCGCGCACACAGTGATCCCCGCCTTGCGAAACTGTGTGGAGGTCAAGCCCAGCGCCTCCTCGAGGATCGCGTTGACCTCCGTCTCTGCGCCCCGTGCCGCCGGGCCGCGATGCAAGTCCAATAAGTCACCGACGATTTCCCGCACCCGCGCAACAGATTCGCGCACGCGCGCCCATGACTCACGTTGGGCGAAGTCCGCAGGCAACCCCTGCTCGACGACGGCAAGGTGCATCAACAGCGCCTGCAACGGGTTGTTGATCTCGTGTGCCACACCCGCCGCGACCCGGCCCGTGGCAGCCAAGCGATCGACCTGCCGAAGCTGGCGCTGGAAGTGGTTGCGGCGCGTGAGATCCCGCAAGACGACCCGAGCCCCAGCCCAAGCGCCGGCGGCTCGACGACCCACAGCACGAGCACTGGCGACGAGTTCGCGAGGTCGATCATCGCCGCCAATGAGCTCGAACTCGAAATGATCGATCGCCCCGGAGGCCGCAAAGACAGCCAGGGCCGCCCGGACCCTCTGTCGGGTTCGTCGATCGAGCAAGCGATAGAAGTGGCGGCCAATGAGCTCATCCTCCCGAAAGGCGAGTGAGCTCAACGCGCCGTGATGAAGCTGGCTGATCCGTCCACGGTCATCGATCATGAAGCAGAGTTCGGGACTCGGCTCGAAGAACTCCCGGCAGCAATGATGCGACGGCTTCCGTGTGCCGGATCCCATGGGTGGGAATGGGGCGTCCGAGGTCATCGCCCGCAGTGACTCCGACACGAGATCGTCATTCTCCGAGGAGATCCTCGATGTGGGTCACGAGGGTCGATACATCCTGAGGCTTGGTCAGGTACAAGTCCGCACCAGCGATGATCGAGTGCTCGTTGGAACCGCATCCGGGATACCCCGTCAGGACGATGATCTTGACGCCGTCCTCGTCGGAAAAGTGGCGTATACGCGCGCAGACATCGAGGCCATCCATCCCGGGCATGACCATGTCGAGAATAACGAGCTGGGGCCGGAAGACACCAAAAAAAAAGCCGGCCTCGAAACCATCCCGCGCCGCCGTAACTTCGAGCCCATCCTGCAGAGAGAGGGCACGTACGAGGCCCACCCGGACGTCGTCATCATCATCGACGACGAGGATGCGTTTGACGGCTCGATTGTGGTCGCCTGCCATGGCCCGTCCCTTCCGTAGGATAGTACGACGCCGGCTTCGATCCGGCCATGCAAAGCCATTGGAGAACACCACCTCGCACCTGCATTTCGTGCATGGCGACGCGCACTCTCGATCGAACACGGAACCGCCCAACTCGAATTATTCATGAGCCACCCGGCTGCGGGGGCACAGCTGCACCCCCTCGCTTCGAGTGTTCGTGAATAATCCAGGCTTAACGCGCAAATCCCGCGAGTAATCCGCCATCCACCGTCACGACGCTTCCGGTAGTAAAGGAAGATTCTGGGGAGAGGAGAAAGGCCACGGTTCTCGCGACCTCCTCCGGCCGAGCCAGCCGGCCAAGAGGGTGCTGCTCGGCGAGCCCATCGCGGAACGCGCGGCCCGTCTCACCTTGGTCTCGGTCCACATCAACCATCGCCGTGTCAACCACACCCGGGGCCACGGCGTTGACGCGGAGGCCCTCGTCGGCATGGTCCAGCGCAAGAACCCGCGTGAGATTAATCAAGCCCGCCTTGGAGGCGCAGTAGGCAGCTGCATGCTTGAGGCCCACCAGCCCGACGCTGCTCGCCACGTTCACGACCGCGGGAAGGTCTCCGCATCGCAGAAAGGGCAGCGCCGCACGCGTGACGAGGAAGGGCCCCATGAGATTCGTGGCCATGACCCGTTGCCACTGCTCGGGCGAGGTCTCCTCGATACCCCCGAAGAAGGCGAGTCCCGCGTTATTCACCAACCCGTCGAGGCGCCGCGTGATCTGCGCGAGGCGATCGAACGCAGCCCTAACCTGCTCGGGCTGTGAAACGTCGCAGGCTATCTCCAGGCAGTCGAGCTCCTTCTGGCCAGCCCGGCAGATACGCGCCGTTTCTGAAAGGGCCACAGAGCGCCGTCCCACCAAGACGAGCCGCTCGCTGGTAGCGGCCAGAGCAAGAGCTACGGCCCGACCGATACCACTGCCCGCGCCGGTGATCAACACCTGGCGTCCTGTAGTCCGGACCGTTCCGACCTGTGATCTCCGTAGAGACGCCACCTTGAAGACAACCCTCCTCAAGAGAATGATAGCGCAATGAGGTCTCGTTCTCCGGCGCGAGGAGGAACGTGCTTGTGCTATTTTCCCCCTGCCCCGGTGGGATAACGCATGAGCATCCCCACCCGAGGAGGACGCCATGAAGCACAGCGGCGACGACGCGCACGATAACGCCGGAGCGCAGCGCACGCCGAATGACGAGAGCTGGAGCACCCAGAGCTCAAGCAACCTATACCGTATCGAGGACTGGGGCCGAGGCTACTTCACCATCAACGCCGACGGGCACGTTGCCGTCCTGCCGAAGACCAGCAGCGCGAGCGATAGCGCCGCCGACCTATTCGAGATCGTCGAGGGGCTTCGCGAACGAGGCATCAACTCCCCCGTGCTCGTTCGCTTCCGCCATATCCTCGAAGACCGCGTGCGCTTCCTCCACGAGTGCTTCCAACGCGCCATCGACGAAAACGCGTACCGCGGCGGCTACATCGCCGTCTACCCGACCAAGGTCAATGAGCAGCGCCAGGTCGTCGAGAACGTACTACAAGCAAGTCGACAGCTTCGCTTTGGACTGGAGATCGGATCACTGCCGGAGCTTCTGGCAGTGATCGCGATGACGGCCGGTGAGAATGACCGGCTGATCATCTGCAACGGATTCAAAGGGGAGCGATTCCTGCGGGCCGCACTGATCGCGAC
Source organism: uncultured Acidobacteriota bacterium (assembly GCA_964432135.1). Classification (GTDB taxonomy): domain Bacteria; phylum Acidobacteriota; class Polarisedimenticolia; order J045; family J045; genus JANTFM01. Next base: position 725 of record CAYSMT010000116.1, on the reverse strand, counting down.
ACGCCTTGGTCGGCGCATCGTCATCGTCGCCGATTCCTGCGACGAAATTCGCCGCCTACTGCGTTTCGCGGATGAGTTCGACCTGCGACCCACGATCGGCGTACGGATCAAGCTCTCCAGCCAGGGGGCGGGGCGCTGGAAAGAATCCACAGGAAGCCGAGCTAAGTTCGGCGTATTCGTTAGCGAGTTGCTCGAGATCATCGCGCTCTTACGCGAGCACGAGCGGCTTGACTGCCTGCAACTGATCCACTGCCATATCGGAAGTCAGATCGAGGACATCCGCGCGATCAAGGCGGCGATCGATGAGTTCTCCAGGCTCTTCGTCGAGCTCAGCCGCCTCGGAGCCAAGCTTCGTTACGTCGATGTCGGCGGGGGTCTTGGTGTCGACTACGACGGCAGCCAAACCGGAGAAACGCCCTCGATCAACTACACCGTCGCTGAGTACGCCTCGTCCATCGTCTATCGCCTGACAACGGTCTGCCAGGAAAGTGGGCTGGAACAACCGACGATCGTCAGTGAATCAGGGCGGGCGATGGTCGCGCACAAGAGTGTGCTGGTTTTCGACATCATCGGTACGGCCTCAGTGACCCGTGCGACCGGAAAACTCCCCACCCTCCAACAGATCGAGACAAGTTATGCCACGGTTCCTCAGCCCGTACGCGACCTCTACGACACCCTTGATTTCCTGGCTGCAGATCGTCTCGCGGAGAACTACCACGATGCGA
>CAYSMT010000115.1:0-7355 GCA_964432135.1 uncultured Acidobacteriota bacterium | reverse complement strand
TCAGGCCCGCCTGTACGGCGCGCAGAGGACCGACACGTCGTGCTCCGTCCGCCCCTTTGCGGAAATCGAACAGATCGTTGGCGAAGTTCGTGGCCACTTGGATTGCGAGCGCACCGCCGAGTGCGGCGAGAGCCGGCCCGAGACGCGCCGCCCCCATCGACCAGGCGACGGCACTGCCGACGATGACGGGGGTGGCCGCTGCCGGGAGGGTTTTGGGGCGGCCGGCGAGCAGCCAGGCACCGATCGTCGTGATGGGGCGTTCTTTCATCACGGGAAACGTGGAAACTTGCTGAAGTCCGGCTTGCGTTTCTCGAGGAAGGCGCGCTTGCCTTCTTTCGCCTCCTCGGAAAGATAGAACAATAATGTCGCGTCGCCGGAGAGCTGCTGAAGTCCGGCCTGGCCGTCACAGTCCGCGTTGAGCCCCGCCTTGAGCAAGCGCAGCGCCATGGGGCTGTTCTGCAGGATCTCGTCGCACCAGCGAAGGGTCTCCTCCTCGAGATGCGCGAGGGGTACGACCGTATTGATCAAGCCCATCTCGAGGGCTTGCTGGGCGTCGTACTGACGGCAGAGGAACCAGATCTCTCTCGCCTTCTTCTGGCCGACGATACGCGCCATGTACGATGCGCCATAGCCACCGTCGAAGCTGCCGACCTTTGGGCCCGTCTGCCCGAATACGGCGTTTTCCGCGGCGATAGTCAGGTCGCAGATCATGTGCAAGACATGCCCGCCGCCAATCGCGTAGCCGGCGACTTGCGCGATGACCGGCTTGGGCAGCGTGCGAATCAGCCGCTGGAGGTCGAGCACATTGAGCCGCGGGATTCCGTCCTCGCCGAGATATCCGCCGTCGCCGCGGACGGACTGATCTCCGCCTGAGCAGAAGGCCTTGTCCCCGGCTCCGGTGAGGATCACGACTCCGATCTGCCCGTCTTCGCGTGCCGCAGTAAAGGCACGGATCATCTCGTCGACCGTCTTTGGCCGGAAGGCATTGCGCTTTTTGGGGCGGTCGATCGTGATGCGCGCGATGCCTCCCGAACGCTCGTAGCGAATGTCATCGAAGCCGGCTGTGCTCGTCCAGGTCCTGCGCGTCATCTCAGGGTCTCCTCGAGTTGGGCCGCAAGCTCTGCCGGGCGCTCGAGCAGCGGGTTGTGCCCCGCGCTCGGCACGACGCTCAGTCGGCCGCACGCCAGTCGGACGAGCATCTCTTCCGCAAGAGCGCGGAACTTCGTGTCGTGCTCTCCGACGATCAGGTCGACAGGCATCTTCAAGCTGCCGAGACGGGGAGTGTAGTCCGGCATAGCCCCGAGCCCCAAGCGTCGTATCGCCTCGATGATGCCACGCGGGTCGTGGCTGCGGCGGATCCGCTCCTGCGTCGCTCGCGCCGCGGCGGGCAGCGCGCGCTGGGTGGCGAACACGGGTAGTGCGCCGAAGAGCTCGCAGAAGGTTGCGAGCGAGCATCGATCGATGGTGCGGATCCACTCTTCCTCTGTTCGTTGGCGTTCAAGCCGTGCCACAGCTGATGCGAGCCCCGGATTGACACCGATGAGCACAAGCTGCGAGATGAGCTGCGGATGGTCCAGAGCGATGGCTAGCGCGACTCGCGCGCCCATCGAGTAACCCGCGAGAACGAAGGGTGCTTCGCAGGCGAGCTCTGCCGCCATCCGCGCGGCGATCCGCGTGAAATCATCTCCTTCGCGGAATGGCTGGCGGGGATCGTGCCCTGGAAGGCATGGGCAGAGCACATGGAGTTTCTCTGGCCATCGGGTGCGTAGCGTCTGCCAAGAGTCCGCGTGCCCAAGAAAGCCGTGCAGCAGGACCAGGGCGGGAGGAGGTGAGGACATCGCGTTCGCGGCGGCTCAGGCCTGTGCCCGGAGTGCATCGATGACGTGCCGGTGGAGCTGTCGTGATGACGTGCCGATAAAGATCTCGATGATGCCGCCTCCCGCGTTGTTCATCGCGGCGAGGCTGGCGTCGAGCTCATCGAGATGGCGCACGGGCGCGTAGGGAATCCCGAAAGCCCTCGCGGCGTGCGTGATCTCGAGCGGACTCGAGGCGACGAAGGCAGCGTCGAAGGCCTCGGCGAAGGGTGGGCAATCGGCGAGGGGAAGGTGCTCGAAGAGGCGTCCGCCAGCGTTGTTGAGCACGACGAGGGTCGCAGGGTTTTCTCGCAACAGTGCGAGGCCACCGAGATCGTGCAGGAAGGCCAGGTCGCCGATGACAAGGCAGAGCGCCCCGTCCTGGATGCTCGCGGATCCCGCCGCGCCGGAAATCAGACCCTCAATTCCGTTTGCGCCGCGTTGGTGGAGCACGCGCAGGTGCGCGGCATCTCCGGGCACGAAGGCGTTCGCTTCGCGTATGGGCAGGCTGTTGGCAAGCATCAAGTAGGAGCCTTGTTCGAGGCGAGGGAGCAAGGCACGCAGCGCAGCAGCTTCGCTCGGCCCGGGCCCTTCGCTTCTCTCGCCGGCTTCTCCCGGCGAGTCGATGGCAGGAGCGGAAAGCAAGGTCGGCACGATGTGCCGCGCCTGTGCATCAGCTCGCGCGAGCTTGCGTGCCCATTGGAGATTCGGCATGGTTCCCGTGAGGAGCTCGTTGAGCGCTTCGATGGCGAGCAAGGGTTCGGCAAAGACGAGTACTTGTGCTGCGTGGTAGGGGTCATGCCATCCGTGACGAGCGATGACCGCGCGGGGAACTCGTCGCCACGCATCGCCAGCACCGAGAACCTGCGCGCCGCCGATCTGCAGGACGAAGTCGGGCTTCGCGTCGCCGTCGAAGTGCCCAGCCCGCTCAAGCAAGGAGAAGAACTCGCAGCGATGTCCGGCCTTACGAGGGCCAACGAAGCGGAGCTGGCTCGTGGCATCGGTGAGCAGCGGCATGCCCGTGGCTTCGGAAAGCCGTTCGAGGGGGTCGAGGCACGCGCAAGCCTCTACCGGCGCGGGCCCGCAGACGATGATTCCTCGCCGAGCCTCGCGGCAGGCCTCGGCGAGGGCCTCGATGCCCGCGCCGTCAGGAGCAAGGCGTGGGGCGCAGGCGCGCACACGCTGTGGAGCGCGGCGAGCTGGCGGCATTCCGGCGTCGTCCTCGAAGGGCTTTCGCAGCCAGGCGTTGATCTGGACCGGTCCTGCCACGGGGCTGACGGTGGCATGAACGGCCCGTGCGATGCGGTGTCCAAGTGCGTTGAGCAGAGTTTCGTCGCTCTCTGCCGTGCCGAGCTCGAGATACAAGCGCAGGTGGTTTCCGAAGAGTCGGGCCTGGTCGATCGTCTGGGGTGCCTCGATGTCATGCCTTTCGGGTGGTCGGTCCGCGCTGAGCACGATGAGCGGAAGGCGACTGGCCTCAGCCTCGATGATGGCTGGATAGTAGTGCGTTGCCGCGGAGCCCGAGGTGCAGATCAGCAGGCTGGCCTCACCTCGGACCCGCGCCTGGCCGAGGGCGAAGAAGGCTGCAGAGCGTTCATCGATAACGGTCCGGCAGTGCAAGCTCTCATGAGCCATCGCGGCGAGGACGAGCGGTGTCGATCGCGAGCCAGGGCTGATGACCGCTTCGCGCACGCCCGCAGCGGTGAGCGCGTCGATGAGCTCGCGGGCCCAAAGGAGCTGGGAGCGCGCTGTCACTTTTGCGGCTCCGCGGCGCAATCTCGACTTTCGTCTTCGCGAAGTGGGAGTTCTTCGCGCGAAAACGCGTCGATTGGCGATGCGGCGGCGGCGAGCGCGGCGAGCATGGCCTGGAGCTTGAGGGCTGTCTCGTTAAACTCCTTGCCGGGCTCCGATCCTGCGACGAGCCCGGCTCCCGCGAAGAGCAAAGCCTCGCGACCCATGAGCAGGCCCGAGCGCAGGGCGACGCGGAACTCACCTTCGCCGTGGGCATCGAACCAGCCCACGGGTCCAGAGTAGAGCCCGCGGTCGAGGCCTTCGTGAGCTTCGATCCATGCGAGCGCATGGTCTCGCGGCCAGCCGCCGATAGCGGGTGTTGGGTGCAGCGCCGCGACGAGCTCGAGGACATGCGTGTCACCGGCAAGGACTCCGCGCAGAGGTGTGATGAGATGCGTCACATTTTTCAACTCCAAGAGCTGGGGTTCGCTCGCGGCCAGCAAGCTCGTACACAGCGGCTTGAGCGCTTCGACAAGGCCATCGACGGTCAACCGGTGCTCAAGGCGTTCCTTTCTGCTGCGGAGCATTGCCGCGGCTGCGTCATGAGGGCATGAGCCCGCGATCGCTTCGCTGAAGACTCGATCGGCGCGGCGGGTGACGAGCAGCTCCGGCGTGGCGCCGAGAAAGGTGGATCCTTTCTCCCGCAGGGCGAAGCAAGTGGCGATCCCCGAAGCGGCCTGTAGTCGGCGAAGGACCGCTGCCGGCTCCGGTGCGGTCGTAAAACGCACGCGGACTCGGCGCGCGAGCACGACCTTTTCCAGCCATCCGCTTCGTATGGCTTCGAGAGCCTTATCGACACGACGTGCCCAGCTCCTGCGTGCCTGGGAGTCGAAGGGCTCGGAAAGACCTGTGGATTGCGAATGCTCACGCGCGGGGAGGGGGGCCGCGAGCTTGTGGAAGATGCGTCGTCCCTGCGCAATGTTCCCTTCGAGTTTTTCGTGCGGCTCTCCGGCGAGAACGGCCAGAGTCAGCGAGGCTCCTTCCGTATCGTCGTGATAGCTCCAGCGCGGCAACGTGAAGCGTCCCGCGCCGAAGGGTGCCCACACACTGTCTGAAGCTTGTGTGCGCGCGAAGCTTATTCCTCCGAACGCTCGTGCATGGGGTGGTCTGGTCAGGGTGTGGCAGCGGATCTCAAGCCCCTCGAGCAGGGGTGCTGCGCGTTGCGCAAGATGCGTGGGCAGTGAGTCGTTGTCGAGATCCATGCTGTGCGCCGACGAAAGGCCACCCCATCGTTCTCCGGTCGGGGGAGCCCAGACAAAGGCGCTTTCGCCAGGATCCACCTCGAGCAAGATCTCGGGCGATGCCCGCGGCGCCGGGACCGTGACCAACCCGCCGCGCGGCTTGGTCGCGAGCACCGTTCCCTCCCGTCGCAGGAAAGGCTCGAGCTCCTTCCAGGAGTCGCTCGTGGTGGACGGACTCATCGCGCGCGTGCCACGAAGAGGCAGCAAGCGCCGAAGGCGAAGCTGCGAGTGAGCAGGAGTGCGCCGCCGCAGGCCTCGATCAGCGCGCTGAACGCGGCTGGTCGCGGGAAGTTGCCGATCGACTCGCGCAGATAGTCATACTGTTGCCTTCGCGAGAGCATCGCGCCGAGCGCAGGTACGACGCGCTGAAGGTGGAAGCGGGCGAAGGGGGCCAGAGCATGTCCCTCGGGCCAGGTCAGCTCGAGGATCGCGAGGCGTCCCGCCGGGCGGAGGACTCGAAACATCTCCCGCAAAGCACGCTCGCGATCGGGAAGATTGCGGACGCCGAAGGCGATGCTCACGGCGTCGAAACTGGCGTCGGGGAAGGGGATCTGTTGTGCGTCACCCACGACGAGGCGAATGCTCTCGCTGCACTGGGCGCGGCGTACCTTCTCTCCTCCGATGGCGAGCATCTTCGTCGAGGGATCGAGCCCTTCGACCTGCGCATCGGGATACTTGCGAAGGGTCATCAGAGCGAGGTCGGCCGTACCCGTTGCAAGGTCGAGAACGCGGCCGTTTGCGGGCAGTGCGAGTGCGCGTACCGTCGCGCGCCGCCAGAGCTGGTCCAGTCCGAGGGAGGTCAGGCGGTTGAGCAGGTCGTAGCGAGGGGCGATCAGATCGAACATGGCGCCGCTTCCCGGCGCAGGCGTGCCGGCGGCCGGTGGCGTGTCGTGCCCTGAGCGCGCCCCGTCGGTCACGAGTTACTCAAACAGGGCCGGAGAAGAGGGGCCGACGACCGCGCACGCCAGGTCGTGAAAAGCCTCGGGGGGCAGTGCTTGGGGGCCATCGGAAAAGGCGGCCGCGGGATCGTCGTGAGTCTCGACGAGCACGCCGGCTGCTCCGGCACCCAGAGCGGCGCGGCTGAGCGGCACGATAAGGTCTCGCCGGCCGAGGGCGTGGGAGGGATCGACGATGACGCTCAAACCGTGAACATGAGAGAGAAGGGCGACTGCCGAGAGATCGAGCAGGTTGCGTGTTTGGCCGTCGAAGCCGCGGATGCCGCGTTCACAAAAGAGCACGGATGCCGCGCCGTGGAGCAGCAGATACTCGCCCGAGAGCAGCCACTCCTCCACCGTGGCCGCCATGCCTCGCTTGAGCAGCACGGGTTTGGCCGTCTGGGCTACGGCGCGCAACAGCGAAGTGTTGTGCATGTTTCGCGAGCCGATCTGAATCAGGTCGGCATGGCGGGCAACTGCGTCGACGGTTGTCTCGCCGAGCGCTTCGGTGACGACCTTCAGAGAGTGAGCGTTCGCGGCCTCGCGGATCCAGCCTAGGGCTTGTTCTCCGTGGCCCTGGAAGGCATAAGGCGATGAGCGTGGCTTGAAGGCACCGCCGCGCAAGAAGGTTGCTCCTTCTGAAGCGATACGTTCCGCGATGGTGTGGATCTGCTCGGGAGACTCGATGCTGCACGGTCCTGCCATCAGACGCGTGGGTTCGCCGGCTCCGATGCGGCGTCCAGCGATCTCGATAGTGGCCTCCTGCACGTCCACGAGAGGATGCGTCGAGGGGGGAGCCGCGACAGACGCGACGCCGGCGATCTCCGCCAGGCGCTCGCGCGTCACAGCGCCTGAGTGGGCTTCGACGAGATAGCACACCCCCCCACCGTCGTCCCGGTAGGGGATGACCCACAAGCCGAGGCCCGCGAGTTCGGCGCGGACCTTGTCGGTGTCTGCTGCCCGCTCGAGGGTGACGATCATGCGCTCATCCAAAAAGGATAAGGTGCGGGGCCATGGCCCCGCACCACGATCATGCCATACCTTCGATGATGGCTTCGCCGAAGCCCGAGCAGGAGAGTTCCTGGACATCCTCACGGCCTTCGGCGCGCATCAATCGTGCGAGGTCGTAGGTGACCCGGCCTTCGCGAATCGCGCGGCTGATGCCTTCGTTGACGAGTTGTGCGGCCTCGTTCCATCCCATGTGATCTAGCATCATCACGGCGGAAAGGATGAGCGAGCCTGGGTTGACTTTGTCCATTCCCGTGTACTTCGGCGCTGTGCCGTGGGTTGCTTCGAAGAGCGCGATCTCGTCCGACATGTTGGCGCCGGGGCCGAGGCCCAGGCCGCCGACGAGGGCGATCGCGGCGTCGGAGAGGAAGTCGCCGTTGAGGTTGGGCAGTGCCAACACACTGTACTCTCCCGGGCGGGTCTGGATCTGCTGGAAGATCGAGTCAGCGATACGGTCTTTCACCAGGATCTTGTTCTGGGGCATCTTGCCGTCGAACTCGTCCCAGAGTTGCTTTTCGGAGAGAGTC
>CAYSMT010000114.1:0-7422 GCA_964432135.1 uncultured Acidobacteriota bacterium | reverse complement strand
GCCAACCCAAGCGACCCAAGTGAAATCTGGCTCATTATCGCAGACAACCACGACCAAATTTTCAAATCCACAGACGGTGGAGCCCACTGGACAGCTTTCGATGATACGGCGACGAACACCTACGACTCACGCTACGGCGGCGAGCTTCATGGCTGGATCGACTTCCACGCATCACTGACCGGCAATGGCAGGAATCTATGGGTGAGCTATCCCGACAGCCGCGGGATCTTCTGGCAGAAGATCAGTGCACCAGCCGATAAGAGTGGGCGAATCGAAGGCGCAAAGCGAATCGCCACCGACGGCTCGCTCGCAAAACGTTCTAATATCATCGCGACGGACAACGAGTTTTTCGTTATCACACGCACTTCGAATAACGCGACAGGAAACGTACGCTACTTTCGTTACGATCATGCGGGAACGATGCTGGGCAACGGATACGTCGCCAACCTTTCGGAGCGCAACGTGCGCGTCGGAGTGACTCTCGACGCTCAATACCGACCTGTTGTCGTGATCTGGTCAGACGGGGCCCGTCTCGCCTACTATCGCTGGAATGGCCGCGCCTTCACGACACCTGCCGATAGCCTGATCTGGGATTCGGATGATGAGAATGGCTGCGATGGGAGTACGCTCACGCGAGAATACGCTTTCTCCATCACGGAGGACAACACCCTGCACGTGATCTGGTCCTGCACCGCAGAACGTGTCCAGCACGCCTACAAACGCATGGGGGCAAGCGGGCCATGGCATTACCTGCGCGTAATCGAGCATCCACAGCAGTCCGGTTATCTCTTCCGCGCGACGACGACCTATCGTGGCAATGATATTTGGATGTTCGTTGCCTTAGACCGCAACAACTCCCGGAGGCAGTCCGATATCTGGTACCGCAAGTGGAGTGGCGCAAGTAAGAGTTGGGGGCCGCTGCGCCAGCTGACCCATGATCACAACGAAAACCGCCAACCCAATACCGTCAGGAAGGTACCTGACGGAGCAACAGCCCTCCCTCTGATGTACTGGAAAGGCCGTAACGCGGTCTACACGGCGCTACTGCCACTCGGTGGCGCTGGAGAGGTTCCGGACGGCACGCAGATCGGCGACCGGGGTCTTTCTGTACGCAAAACGGCCGACGCCCGGCTCGAGCTGGTCTGGGATGCTTCTTGCCTGACGGGAGACTCCGACTACGCCATCTACGAGGGCACCCTAGGCAAGTTCTCCTCCCACAGCGCAAAGACTTGCACGACCTTCGGCCGAACCAACGACACGATCCTTCCCGGCGCTGGCAGCGTCTACTTCTTGATCGTGCCTCAGGGGGGAGGAAAAGAGGGATCCTACGGCGTTACGAGCCGTGGATCCGCGCGCCCGCCGGCCGCGACACCTTGTCGTGAGCAAGAGTTCATGGGCTGCCCTTGATGCGAGCCGATGAGAGCCCGCTAACCTCCCGCGAGATGTCCGAACCAAGCACGTTAACCACACAGAAGCCGTGTGAGAGGAGCGCGTCGACAAGAACCCGAACGCGAAGGGCGGGTGCCGCCTCTACTCTTTGCGGTTAGATTATGCCGAATCAAGCTTCGCACGAAATTATGGCCCCGGTATTCGTACACGGATGGAAGTCAACTACAGCGTTTCGCCGCGAGGCTTCATGAGTGCTCAGGAGTAGGAAAGGCGCCTGACTTTGCATGCTCTGACAAAGCTGCCATGCTTCGCGCCGGGGGCCCTCTTCCGGTCGTGCCTCCTGCCAGCCCTCACCTTCGTGGGCTTGATGCTTTCCTTCTACGCGCTTTATGACCCCTATCTCGTTGTCGGCGAGGAGCTGATACCGGACGGGGCCTTCTCCTCCAGCCCGCTTGTCGAACCCACGCCATGGAAGGTCCACAACCGTCGCCTCGAATGGGGTCCCGACCTTGGCTTCAACGGTGGGGGAGGGCTCCGTTTGGACACCCGCAACGAGAAGGGCGGACGCATCGACTTCGTCATTGACGACCCGATACGTTTCGAGGCGCTTCGAGCCCGGGGCCGCATGCGTAGCGAAAAGATCGTCGAGGGAACGGTTCCCTGGCGTGTCGCCCGCATGTTGCTGTTTTTTACCGATGCGGAACGCAAGGCCCACTGGGAGCTACCCCACGTCCTCTGTGTGCTAAAAGGAACGAAACCCTGGCGCCACTTCGAAGCGACCTTCCCCGTACCGACCTTCGCGCACCGCGCCTTCTTCGTCGTTCAGAACCCTTCGAAATCAGGGGTTGTCTGGGCCGATGATCTTTCCCTCATACCCGTTCGGCGCAAGGAAGGTGCCCGGCTGTGGACGGCTGCCTTCGCGCTAGCCTGGGGCGCACTCCTGGCCTATGTCATCGTGCACCTGCGCTTGTGGTCCCAACGCTGGGGAAAGACCCTCGTCCTTATCGTCCTGCTCATCGTAGCGGGGGTCGCGTCGCCTGCACGCACGGTGAGCGCAGCTCTCGATGGACCGGTGGAGGTCTTCGCAAGCGTTCAGGAGCTGGCTAAGCCGTTGGAAAGAGCACGTTCCAACAAAACGGATGCCGCAACAGCCAAGACGCCGCAAGAAGCGGCGGGGCGCACCTCAGCGAATCCCCCTCGAAAGGTGAACAACAGGAAAGCACCTACCAAGAAGAAGCTCACATCGCGACAACTCGCTCAACGCAACGAGATCGCCACACATCTCAAGAAGGCCGGCCACGCCCTCCTCTTCGCACTGTTGGCACTGTTCGGCGTGCTCGCTCTTTTTCCGGCCGCATCATCAGGTATCGAGCGCCTCACGCTGCTCGCGGGCGGACTGCTCCTATTTGCCGTAGCCACGGAGTGTCTCCAGATTCTCGTTAAGAACCGCGAGCCGAGTGTGCGCGATGTGATCATCGACGCCTCAGGGTTGCTCGCTGGCCTGCTCATCGGGCTTTTGCTCGTCCACCTACACAAATGGCGAACGCGCGGGACGAGCAGCTCAACACGTCGTGGAGCGGAGGCGGTTTCACGCACGCGATCGTGAAACATTCCCCGCTCCGCAATGCCGCTTCCTTCGTCTCAGAGGGTCGCTGCTCCGTCGATCTGATGCGCCCCGACAAAGGTCGCGAGCTGCTCGAGGCACGCGCGAAACTCCTGGCGCAGGCGACGCCCCACGCGCGTACCCTGCTCGAGATGCAGCGCGCGAATCTCGAGCACACCACGCGTACGGTGAAGCTTCGGATCCAAACGCCCGACTAACGCGCCGTCGTGGAAGATCGGCAACACGTAGTAGCCGAAACGACGCTGGGCTGCGGGGAGATAGATCTCGATCCGGTAGCGGAACCCCAGCAGCTCCTCCGCCCGATCCCGGTGCCACAAGAGGGAATCAAAAGGGCAGATGAGCGTCGTACCGCGGGGCGCCTCGGCCCGCTCGACTTCGTCGAGATCCTCGGGACGCATCAGAAAGCCAGCCGAAAGACCTTCGACCTCAACCCAGACCGCCCTCCCCTGACGTAGTGCACGAGCAATGACACGGCGGACAGCAGCGGCGTTCAAACGCGGGGAGCTGAGGTAGCCACTGAGATGTCTGGCGCGAATGACACCATTCGCCCGGAGAGCGGTTTGCAACCAGGCATCCTCGCAGTCGATCTGGCGTGCCGGTGAGAGGTCAGGGTAGACCCGCTCGGCGAGATCATAGACGCGGCGGAAATGTCGCCGGGAACTCACCGCGAGGCGTCCGCGATACCAGAGCATCTCAAGCGCCTGCTTAGTCCGCTTCCACTCCCACCACCCGGCACCCGGGCAAGCATCCCGTTCAAAATGAGCGCTCTCGAGAGGCCCCTCCTTCCGAATTCTCCCAATGACGTGCCGAAATACACTCGGCGGAGGACAACGAGATTGCCACCAGCTCCCGCGAGGAACAAAACGTTTCATGGCGCGCAGGCTACGGGGCAGGCAGCTTGAGGGAAGCACGCAGGCCTCGTGTCCCAGGTACTCGTAGGCGACACGGTCCTGGTAGATCCAACGGTGGAGCCGGTCGCGATCGTAGAGACCGAAGCGGCTCCACAACGTCAAGTAGTGCGCCCGATCGAGGACGTTGACGCTGTCGAGCTGTAAGCCCCCACTCTGTTCGAGATGATCGACAAAGCGAGCTCTGGTCAAGCCCTGCCGCCGCGGAGCCCGAAACCCCTGGCGAGTCCACCACAGACGGCGGACACCATCGAGTGAGACTCTCCTCGCGCAACCCTTGGGCAGCATTGATCGTACTCTCCCAGCCGTAACACCCTCCGCTGGCCATCGGAGCAGAAAGAGGGCGTGATAGGGCGAACGTGGGATGATAGCAAAGGAGGTGTCAGCATGAGCGCATCCGAGCCATCGACCGCCAACGACCAAGGCGTGGCTGCCTTCCCTTTTCTGGCTACGATGCTGGGCCGGAGCTGGCGGGTGATCCGCTACGCCACCTATACCGCGCTCTTCGTGGCGGCAGGGGTGATAACCCTCGAAGGAATCCATCTACACGAGCTCCTCAGCTCCATCCATCCCTACCTCGCCTGGGCTGTTTCTGCCTTTCTAGCCGCCATGGCGATCACTGTCATCGGGTGGGCCACCTGGCGCTGGATCAAGCTCCCGCGGGTCGTGCTGCCCCCTGATCTACCGCCTGCGATCGATGGCTGGTCGCGCTCCCAACGCCGGGCCTACCTCGCGTTCTGCCGACGCTATCTAGCCCGGCAGGAAAGCAATCCTGAGCTACCGGAAGAGGCGCGAGATCGCCTTCCTACTCTGCGCGGAGCCATCGACGATGCTGAGCAATGCGCCGATCCGACCGAGCTGGTCCGCATGGTCGAGGCGGCGATTGACGAGGCTCTCGAGCCTCTCGATCGGCGGGCGCGCAATCTGGTCTGGCGAGCGGCCACCGAGGTGGCCGTGCTAACGGCGATGACTCCCTCGGCGCTTTTCGACGTGCTCATCACCTTGCTGCGCAACATCGAGTTGATGGTGCGCATCGCCCAGCTCTACTACAGCCGCCCAGGTGCGCTCGGCACGTTGCGCATCGTGCGTGATGTGTTGGCTGTCGCGGCGGCAGCCGGTGTAATCGAGAGGGTCGCCGATGGCGCGACAGACATGGCCGCCGATCTCATGGGTAACTGGACAGCGAAGCTCGCCGGACCGATCGGCCAGGGGATCGCGAACGGGTTGATCACAGTGCGCCTCGGTGACGCTGCCGTGCACCGTTGCCGCGCCCTGAGAACGCGGCGCGTCGGCATCAAGCCCTGGTCTGCAGCTACCTGGCGCGAGATGTCTCGTCGCCTAGCCGGGATGGTCAGCAAGAAGGTCGCCCCGGATCTCGCGCGGCGATTCGGCGCGGCCGTCGACGCCGCGGGAGGCGGGGCGGTACGGCGTGGGGCGGGCCTGCTTCGACGCCTCTTCGGGACAGGCGAGGGTTCGCAAACGCCTTCCTGAGTGAAACAAATCCATTATCTAAGGGCTCGAAGCTCCCGCGAGAAGCGAAGGAGCACGCCTAACGCGCCAGAAGCCTTACAAGGGGCTGCGAGTGCGCTCCTCCCACCGAAGCGAGCAAGTCGCTCATCGTGCCAAAGGGAAAGTCCGCGAGCAACGATGCGACGCGAGAAGTGTTGCGAGCCATCCCGACCCGGTGGCGCAAGGTCTTCAGCTTCGAGGTGGGGACGACCGGCTGGTCGGGATCGAACTCCCATGGATGGACATAGACCACGGCAGGGCGAGCCTCGCGAATGTTGATCCGCCGCAAAGCAGCCTTCGTCACAGAGAGGGGATATAGACGGAGGTAGCCGCCGCCCGCGCAAGGGAGAGTCGCCCTCAACCAACGCACTGTCGAGGGCGGCACTTCGACGAATTCCGGAACGTCCTCTAGCGGCCGGTAGGGGCCGCGCGGCGCGCCGGAAATGCCGTAACGATCGTGACGAACCGGGTAGATGCTGCTATCGATGCGAATCCCTTCCTCCGCGAGGATCTCGAGAGCCCACAAGCTCTTTGCGGTAATCGAGAAGCTCGGGGCGCGGTAGTGGATGACGCGCTGCCCACTCGCATCCTCGACAGCTTTGAGCGCCTCGCGTAGGTCTCGGCGGAACGCCTCCGGCTGCATACAGTAGACGAGGCGGTGCTCGAGGCTATGACAGCCGAGCTCATGTCCCGCATCAGCTATTCGGCGTACGAGTTCCGGTCGACGGCGAGCCAACCAGCCGAGGATGTAGAAGGTGCCATGAACCCCTGCCCGCTCCGTGAGGCGCAGTACGAGTTCCAGCCCGCGTTCGACCCGTAATGGCACCTCATCCCAGCGTGAGCGCGGAAAGAGCTTCTCGAAGGCAGAAACCTGGAAGTAGTCCTCGACATCTACCGTAAAAGCGTTGATCAAGTCGGGATTCATGGCGATCCCGCGGAATAAACGCGTGGCGGGAGGACCGAAGGCGCGACTACTTCGCCGGTGCGGACGCCATCTTACGCCGCACGAAGTTAGCAACGAGGTTGATCGAGTCGAGGTTCTCGGGGACGAGCTCCGCATCCTCGACGCTGACCGCGAAGGCCTCCTCGATGAAAGCGACGAGTTCAAGCACTCCCGTCGAGTCCAAAACCCCCTTCTCGATGAACGAGTCCGCGTCTTGTAGCTGATCGTCTTCGGAGATGAGGTAGCTCTCGCTGAGGAACTCCCTGATCTTCGTTTCTTCCGACATCTGAAAAGCCTCCTTGGATCTTGGGAAGAACATGGTGGCAGGGGGATTGCGATGCCACGGGATTGTGAACTCGAAGTGCCAAGTCCTCAATAATGAAGGAATTACCGCAATCACCATGGCCCCTGGCATGAACAGCTCGCGACCAAAGCTGCGACGCACTGAGCGATTATGCGGCAGAAACAACGCCGTCGCCGTTCGTTTTGTTCCGATCCCCGCGGAGCACCACCCGACCGGCAGAGTGGTAAGTTGCACCGTGGAGCGAAGAATGTTGCGCCCCGAGTTGGAAGGCTTACGTGTGTATTGCGTGAGATAAATCGAACAATAACGGGCGGTAACGGAGAATGCAGATCGGCATTAGAAGCGGTGCCACATTCTTCGCTCCACGATGGAAAAGTTGAATTCGCCTCTGCCGGGGCAGATGTTCTCTACAGGCAACGAGAGTGCCGGGCAGGCGGAAGCCTGCGCGGAGGGAGGCTGTGAAAATGAAACTCGTTTCGGTCGTGCTCGTCGTGCTCGCAGGCCTCGCGACGCCACTTACCGCCGATGACGCTGCCGTTAAGGCGACCCCGCGCAGCTACCTCATCGGTGTCGATGACCTTTTGCACCTCGTCGTCTGGGGCGAGGAAGGCCTTGATCTGACGCTGCGCGTCCGCCCCGATGGCCTCGTCAGCCTCCCGCTTGTCAAGGATCTGCAGGCTGTCGGGCTGACACCGGGTCAGTTAAGTGACCACATCGCCGACGCGCTGTCTGCCTATTTGAAGGA
>CAYSMT010000113.1:0-7487 GCA_964432135.1 uncultured Acidobacteriota bacterium | reverse complement strand
TCCCGGCGCGGAGCAGGGGCGCCTTAACATTGGAGATGGCGCGATGAAAGCCAGGATCGACAAGCGACTGCCGCGCGTGGCCTTGGTGGGTCGACCCAACGTTGGCAAGTCGAGCTTGTTTAACCGTTTGCTTGGCCGGCGCGAGGCCATTGTTCACGATCGCGCCGGAGTGACCCGCGATCGGATCCAGCGGGAGACCAGACTCGGTGGACGCGAGCTGCTACTTGAGGATACGGGCGGTCTCGTTCCTGACGCCGAGGAGGATCTGTTGCGCGTTGTCACGCGCCAGGCGCTCGCGGCGGCCAGCCAAGCCCAGCTCGCGCTTCTGATGGTCGATGGTCGCGCGGGAGTGACCCCTCTCGATGAGACGGTGGCCGAGCTTCTACGCAGCCGCGGTATTCGAGTGATCGTCGTCGTGAACAAGATCGATGTGCCGCGTCTCGAAGATCTCTGTGGCGAGGCGTGGCGTCTCGGTCTCGGAGAACCCGTGGGTGTGTCGGCGGAGCATTCTCGAGGTATTGATGAGCTCATCGAAAGGATCGTCGCCAAGCTGCCGCCCGAGGAGAGCCCCGTCACGGGGCCTGCGGAGGACAGCGCCACGTCCGATCTTGATCTGCTCGAAGCGCCGCAAGAGTTTGCCGAGGCGCTCGCCAGCGAGCGTTCCCGCCTTCGCTTCCCGGATTTCGCGGAGGAGGAGCTCCAGATCGCGATCGTTGGTCGCCCGAACGTCGGCAAGTCATCGATCGTCAATCGTCTGCTCGGTGAGGAGCGTATCAGCGTGAGCGCGTTGCCCGGAACCACTCGCGACGCCGTCGATGTCGTCCTGCGCCGGGACAACCGCAGCTACCGTTTGATCGATACGGCGGGGCTGCGCCGGCGGACAAAGGTCGTCGATAAGGACGAAGCGATCGGTATCATGCTCTCGCGCCGGCGCATCGAACGTTGTCACGTTGCGGTGCTCGTGCTGGATGCGACGGCGGGGCCGACGACTCAGGACGTCGGGATCGCGGGCGAGATTGCGAGTGTGGGGCGCCCCTTCCTCATCGCCTTGAATAAATGGGATCTCGTCAGCGAGCGCGAGCAGGCGACCAAGACGCTCGACGATGCGCTCACACGGCGCTTGCAGTTCGCGCGCTACGCGCCGCGTGTGAGTATCTCGGCGCGGACCGGCCAGCGGGTGTTCAAGGTGCTGGACGTGGCTCGGGAGATCGCTCAGGCCGCGGGACAGGAGATTCGTTCCTCCGAACTCAATCGTTTTCTTTCGCGAACACTGCAGCAGCATACAGCCGTCGGCGGTTCGGCGCCGAAGGTATTCTACATGGCCCAGACGGGAATTCTTCCGCCGACCTTCGCCCTGTTTTGCCGCGACAAGAGCAAGGTCACAGCGCAGATGAAGCGCTTTCTTGAGAGCCGTCTTCGGGAAAGCTTCGGGCTCGGACCGACACCGGTCGTCATCAACTTCCGCTCGACGGCGCGTCGGAAGGGTCGCGACGGGCCCAAAAAATAGCGAATGGGGTCGGACAGCCCCACGATCTTTTGACACGCGGGCTGTCGCCGCCCTATCTTTGCCCTGTCGCACGCCCCAGTGGGGCGTGCATCTGCGGACTGGACGCGCCGTGGATCGGCCGCCAGGGGAGAGGCTTCGATGGTCGTATTCAACTACTCGACCCGTGAACTGACGACCAAGATCGTCTACTACGGCCCCGGTTTATGCGGCAAAACGACGAATCTGCAGTTCATCTACGACAGCATGCCGCAGGGCGTGCGAGGGAAGATGCTCTCGCTTGCCACCAAATCCGACCGGACGCTCTTCTTCGACTTTCTGCCCATCGATCTTGGGGAGATCCAGGGCATGAAGACCAAGGTGCAGCTCTACACCGTGCCGGGTCAGGTTTTCTACAACGAAACGCGGCGCCTGGTGCTCAAGGGAGCGGATGGCATCGTCTTTGTCGCTGATAGCCAGGAGAACATGCTCGACGCGAATCTCGACTCGTTCAAGAACCTCGAGGAGAATCTCCAGGCACATGGCATGGACTTGTCCAAGACGCCCCACGTGCTTCAGTTCAACAAGCAGGATTTACCAAATGCTTTGCCGGTCGATGTGCTCAATGAGAAGCTCAACCGTTTTAATGTGCCCTTCTATGAGGCGGTTGCGACCACAGGAGTGGGAGTTCACGAAACGCTCAAGCACATCACCAAGCTTGTCCTTCTGCATCTAAACGATCGCTATTCCGGCGGCCGAGGCGCGCAGCCTCAACCGTCAGCGTCGCCGTCGAGGGCTCAACCGCCGGCTGCCGCCGCTGCGGCACCGGCTGAGCCGGAAGCTGCGGCGCCTGCTTTCCAGCCGACTCTCGTGGATCAGCCGGCTCTGCGCGCTGAGGAATCGCCGGTGGTGGCGGCTGCGGTCAGCGAGCCCGTTGCAGCTCCGGTCGCACAGCTTTCCCAGCCAGTTTCTGCGCCTGTGTCGCAGCCCGAAGAGCCGTCTTCCCGTTCGGAGGACGAGTTCAGCTTTGAAGATGCTTTCGTGGATGAAACGGGCGTCCAAGAAGACGAGCCGACGGGGCGTCCGGCCGGAGGCGTTGGTGCCTCCTCTCACGAGCATGATGCGAACGCGGCTCCTGCGCTGGCGACGCCCTCGCCGGAAGCGCCTGCCGTTGCGACGAATCTGCCGGATTTGCCGCCGCTTCCCGATCCGGCGCCCGTTGCGGCAGAGCTCCAGCCTTCTTTACCGGATCTGCCACCGGCGCTCGATCCCTCCCCGGTGTCTTCGGAGACCGTTGCTGCTTTGCCGGAGCTACCGCCTGCGGTCGAGGTCGCATCGCCGGCCGCCCTTAGCGAAGCGCCTCTCCCAGCGACCGCGCTAATGGAGCCGGGCGATGGGAGCGTATCGCCCGAGCTCGAGTTCACCGGGCCGCCTCCCGCCAACGCCAATATCCTGGGCGTCGAATCTTCCTGGAAGGCAGCTTCTTCGGCGGCCGCGGCCGTAGAGGGAGATGACATTCTCGATGTTGTTCCGCCCCCTCCGGCGCGGGTCCTCGGTGGGACAACGATCAAGATCGACCGCAAAGAGCTCGCCGGTCTGATCGACGCGGCTCCGGAGGCGGCGCCTCCGGTAGCGCAGGTTGTGGCGCAGGTGACTGAGGTCGGGGCTGCCGATGCGCTCTTTGAAGAGGCCGAGGTCGAGGCGACGCAGCTTTGTGTCGGAGCCCCACAGGAGATCCTCATCCCACTGGAAGTCCAGACTCCCGAAGGTCCCCGGCGTTTTCGGCTGACGTTGCGCCTCGATCTGGCCCCGTAGAGGAGGCGTCGTGAGCGCCGTCATCAGGACACGCCGCTACGTTTCGGCTCCTGCGGGGAGCTATCCTGCCCCGAAGCCTCCTGCTCCGGTCGATGTCAGGAGGGCTTCGGCTCGTGTCGAGAGGGCTCCGGCGGTGTCGAGCTCGGAGGAATCGGCTCTGAACTTGGAGCCGATGCCCGAGCCCCCTCTTGTGCCGGCTTCCCAGCCCGAAACACGACAGCCGATGCCAGAGCCTGTTGTCGACGAGGAGGAGAAAGAAGCGTCGGTTCTAGACTTTGGAGCGCCATCGGAGGTCGAGCCTCCCTATGAGGTCGCCAAAAATGACGAGGTCACATCTAGCGCCTCGGTCCAAGGTTCGCGCCGTTCGGTCACGGGTGTCATCCTGGGGTTGATCGGCGGTGTGGCGGTCGGCCTGCTCGCCGGTTTGCTTCTGCTCGTGTTTTCGCTGCCTGAGCGGGACTATAGCCGGCTGGGAGATGTTCGCGGCTTGTGGATGTCCATCGACGATCCTCTCGTCAAGGCCAGCGCGTTGCTGATTGCGGCGGGTTTCCTCCTGCTTGGCATCGGGTTGGGGAGTTGGACGCGTCGCCGCAGCTAGCCGTGGCCGCGAGCCCCGCTGCTCTTGTGATCGCGAGCCGGCGCGTCGCACTCCTCCTGCTGGTATTGGGTCTGCTTGTTGTTTTCGGCGCCGCTCAAGCGCGCGGGCGGCGGGATCCCGCCATTCCTCAGGACGGCTTAGACCTGCACCATCGGGTCGCTGCGGGCTCTGTCATCGTGCTCGGCAAGGTCGAGGAGGTGAAACGAAAGGCGTTCCTGCGGGTCGAGGAAGTGTTGCGAGGTGATCCCAAGGCCATTCCCGGGCTCTTGAGAGTCGCTTTCTTTGGGGTCAACCGCGGCCGTAATGCGGGGCAGGCCCCGTTTCGTGTCGCGGAGGGAGAGCGCGCTGTCTTCATCCTCGCGCGGTGGACGGATTCGCGAGGAGATCTGCGCGGAAGCGACCTCTTCCGCCCCGAGGGGCTTGCCAAGGCAAAGATTCCGATCCCCGCGGAGGGAGCGCAGGCTCTTCTCGAAGCGGTGCGGGCTCTCGTGGCTTATCACGACTCACCGCGTCGGGGTCAGGTCGAGGCCGAGCTCGCGCAGTGGTTGAAGGGATCCAATAACTGGCTTGTCGACGTGGCTCTCGACGAGGCCGCGCGCTTCAGCATCGCCGGGCCTGAATGGATCCCGGGGCTGCTCTTGCGTACGCGGGATGTCAATCCTCTCCGGCGACGGCTTGCCCTCGAGGCGATGGGCACCGCGCTGGCTCGGGGTCGTTTGGGTCGCACCGGTCAGGTTTCTGGGGCCCAGTCCGGCGAGGAGCTGATGGCCATGGTGCGCGAGGCCCTCGTTCGCCACGCCCGTACCGATGAGGATGCTTCCGTGCGCCTGGCCTGCGTCAACTGGCTTCCCGAAGCGGGGCTGCGTGATCTCGAGGCGCTACTCAAGAGCATCTCTCGGGATGACCCCGACCAGAACGTACGCTACACGGCCTCCACGAAGCTCCTCGCGCTACGGCGTTGACCCGGCGAAGGGCACCTCTCTATATTGGTTCCAGGAGCCTCCCGGCAGGGCAGGGTGCGATGTGCGCATTTCGGGCACAATTCCCCCCCTGGCCAGATCGGCCGGAGTGGCGACGAGCATGGCCGGCACCGGAGGTCGCGCGGCCCGTGGGTGGATGAGTATGGCGACGGATCTATTCAAGGCTCTGACTGTCTCGTTCAAGGCCGGGGAGAGAATCGTTGGCGCGGGGGAGCGTGGGGCCTGCATGTTCGTCGTCAACTCGGGGAGCGTGAAACTGACGCGTCCGTCAGAGTCCTCGTCTGCCGTAGAGCTTGGATTGCTGGAGAAAGGCGATTTTTTCGGCGAGCAGGCTCTGCTCGATGGAAAAGCTTATGCGGTCAATGCGGAAGCGGCGACGGAATGCGCCGTCGTGGAGATCGGGCCGTCCGTTTTTCAGCGCATGCTCAAGGCAAACCCCGAGATCGCCGTGCGGATGCTGCGCAAGCTCGCGAGCCGGCTGGAGAGCCTCGAGGCACGCGTGCTCCTGCAGGCTGCTGATGAGGCGGGCATAAACGCTTCTGAGCTGTCCTCCGACGCGGAGGCAGCACCGACGGAGGCGCTTCCGCGTGTCGAGCGCGTCAGCCAAGGGCGCCTCGTGATGGAGGGCGGAAGCGCCGTTTTTCCGCTGCGCGGCAACGAGATGCTCGTTGGTCGCTACGATCCCGTGACCGAGATTCAGCCTGAGATCGACCTGACGGGTATTGATACCAAGCGTAGCGTTTCCCGCCGTCACTCTCGCCTGTGCTTCGAAGAGGGGCGCTGGCAGGTCGAGGAGGAGGTTGGTGCTCTCAACGGCACCTTCGTCAACGGTGTTCGGCTCGCCCCGGGGCGCCGTGCTGCCTTGAGCGAGGGGGATGTCATTAGCTTCGGCATGGTTCGTGTGGTATTCCGGGAGACATGAAGCTACGTTCTGACGCTCCCACTCGCTCGGTGCTCCTCCTTCGCGGCCTTATCGTCTTCGCAGCGGTCGGATTCGTCCTGGCGGGCGGAGAGCGCCAACCCTCTGTTGCGAGGCGTGCGGCGCCAACGGCTGCCCCGCTCGTTGGTGTCGTCGTCAAGGCTATGCGCTCCGTCGCTGCTGACGATGCAGCAGCTCTCGAGGCGCGGCTGATGATTCTGCTCGCCAACTCCGACTGCTCGTTCCGTCTTGTCCCACCTGGTAGCTCTCCCGAGTTACGCCTTGAGGTGGAGCTGCTCGCGTGGCAAGAACGGCAGGAGCCTGGCGGGCATCCGGTCTTCGACACCTCGACTGGGCGCTACAACCCCGGGGTCAAGCGCGAGGTGCTCGTGCGTTATCTCTCGCGCGTGGTCGTCGTGGCCTCCGGAAAGGTCCTCAAAGCCAAGGATCTCAGCTTTCGCCAGGTTGAGAGTAGCTCTTCGAACCCACTCTTCGATCCGGAGCTCCAGGCTCGGATCCGCGCGCGTTCTCGTGCCGGGAACACGCTGCGCGCGCTGTTGTGCAAGGCCTCCCGGCGTTATCTCAAGCAACGCCGGAAGAATTGACCGCATCTTGCCGGCGGTGTTAGTTTCGCGGGACTCGGCGGGCTTATCGAGACCCGCTCTTGGGTGAGGACGAAGCTCATGTCTGAGCATGCGAACAAGGGGGAGCCGGAGGAGGCGCCACTCGAACTGGCGCCCGACTTGCGCTCTCCTCTCGAGATCAATCTGCCGCAGTTCGAAGGACCGCTCGATCTGCTTCTCCAGATCGTTCGCTCGCAGGGGTTGGATATCCTCGACCTTCCCATCGCACTCGTTGCGCGCCAGTACAACGCCTATCTCGACGAAATGCGCCGTCTCGATCTTGATGTCGTCTCGGAGTACCTGGTCACAGCGGCGACCTTGGCGCACATCAAGTCTCGCATGATGCTGCCGCCGGATCCGCTGGATGAGCAGGAGCAGGATCCACGGCAGGACTTGGCGCTGGCTCTGATCGAGTACGAGAAGTACAAGAAGGCGGCGGAGGCCTTGGGCGAGATCGACTCCTCTCGCGAACTGATCTTCGTGCGCGATGGTGCGCCACCCGAGGAGTTCGCCGGCGAAATGACGCTACGCGTCGAGCTCGGGGATCTTGTCCGGGCCTTCGAACGGGTGCTCGGTCGCCTCGAGGCCGATGAGCTGAATCAGGTCATCCGTCGCGAGGACTTCAAGGTTCAGGACATGATGGAGCGCATCATCTCGAGCCTTGAGCACCATCGTGAGCTATCCTTCGGAAGCTTGCTCGAACGGTGCCGTAACCGACTCGAGCGCATCGTGCTTTTCCTCGCCTTACTTGAACTCATCCGCTTGGGTAGCGTTGCGGCGCACCAGGACGGCTTTCGGCAGGATATTCGCATGAAGCCGCTCTCCGATCTTGCTCAGGAGACGTCGTGATGGTCGGCGAAGACGCGACGGCCGGGGCTTCCTCCGAGTCCCCTATGGAGGAGAGCGACGGCCTGGAGATTCTCGGTATTCTTGAGGCGATGTTCTTCGTCTCGCCCGAGCCGCTCGCTGTCAACGACATCATGGAGGCGCTCGGGGAGGGCTCTCGAGAGCGGATCGAGGAGGGGTTGGAAGCCCTTCGCCGGGCTCTCGGTGCTCCGGGACGCGGACT
>CAYSMT010000112.1:0-7489 GCA_964432135.1 uncultured Acidobacteriota bacterium | reverse complement strand
GACCCAGCTCGGCCAGGCCTGCGGATTCGCCCTGTCCTGAACTCAACCGGACCCCATTCCAGGCGCGAGAAATTGTGAGGCTTCATTCTTGCGCGAACCCACAGCGCAGTCGACCTCCACCTTATACTCCTTTTGGCCGCCGCCGTGTGCTCCCGCGGTGGCCGCGGGTATACTTTGTGTTATGGGACACAAAGCCAAGAAAAAGAAGAAAACACTCGCGGCCAAGGCCGACAAGTACGCGCTCTACCAGCGTGCAGTGCAAGCTCCTGAAGCCGAGATCGAGTTCTTCGACAAAGTCTTCAAGCGCAGCTTCGCGCGCCGCCCGCTCGTCCTGCGCGAAGACTTCTGCGGAACGGCCGCAGTCTGCTGTGCATGGGCCGACTCGCGTAAGGACCGCATCGCTTACGGTGTTGATCTCGACCCCGAACCTCTCGTTTGGGGCGCCGAGCACAATCTCACTGCACTCAAGCCCCGGCGGCGCGAGCGCGTCATCCTGGTCGAATCCGATGTGCGTGCCGACGGCCAACCGGCGGCCGACATCGTCACAGCGGAGAACTTCTCGTACTGCGTCTTCCGCACCCGCAAGGAGCTGCTGCGCTACTTCCGCGCCGCCCATGCCCACTTGGCCGAAAAAGGGCTGTTCATCCTCGACGCGATGGGGGGTTCGCTCACCTATGAGGAGGGACGGAGGGAGAAGCGCAAAGTGGATGGGTTCCACTACATCTGGGAGCAGCGACGCTTCGATCCGATCACTCACCACGCACGGATGCACATCCACTTCGCCTTCGTGGATGGTAGCCGACTGAACAAGGCCTTCACCTACGACTGGCGGCTGTGGACCCTTCCGGAGCTCCAGGAGCTCCTGTCCGAGGCGGGTTTTGACGCCGTCGCAGTTCATTGGGAAGGAACGAACAAAAAGACCGGCGAGGGCAACGGGCGCTTCCGACCTCAAAAACACGCCGCCGCAGACCCCTCCTGGATCTGCTACATCGTGGCACGCAAGGGCCCAGCCGAGGCAAAGAGTGACTGACACCTGGTACTACCTGGTCGAATCGAGCCGGCTCGGGCCGGTGACGGTTGAGCGTTTGCGCGAGCTCTTCTCCAAGGAGAAGCTCCAGCGCGGCACCCTCGTATGGAAAGCGGCCATGCCGGGATGGACCGCTGCGGAGGAAGTCCCCGATTTCGCCGACGTCGTTCCGGAGGACACCCCCGCACCGGAAGTGCCACCGTCGCCCACGGAACCAGCGACCCAAAGCGACGCGTCGGCTGAGAGCGAAGCGGCACCGAGCTTCCCCGAGCTCCTGGCCGCCGAGGGTCTCGAGAACAGCTCGCGCTCTCGGGTTATCGATGGCGTGAACCAGGTGCGCCCGTGGGTTCGCTACTTCGCTCGCATGATTGACCAAACCCTCGCACTGGCGATCTATCTCTCGAGCATTCCCCACCTTGGCACCGAGCTCACCCCGCTCTCGCCCTTCTTCGCGCTGCTGCCCATTGCGCTGTGGATGCTGCTCGAGAGTCTTTTCCTCTCCTCAATCGGTACGACCCCGGGTAAGTGGCTGCTGCGCATCGAAGTACGCAGCGGAACGGGCGAGTTGCCGAGTCTCGAACAGAGCCTGCGCCGATCGCTCTACCTCTGGGTGATGGGGCTCGCGATGGGACTGCCCATGGTCGTCCTGCTCGCCCAGCTCCTGGGCTATCGGCAGCTCACGCAAGCTGGTGTCACCACCTGGGATCGCTCGAGCGGATGCGTCGTCCGTCACCACGCTCTCGATCCTCATCGGATAGGCCTGGCCGTCTCTGTCGCCTTACTCGCCCTCCTCTGGGCCGCCTCCGCGCTCGCACCACTGATGCCCCCAACGATGCTCCCCAGCTCCTGACCCGCCTCGCCCGACCACCACCCAAACCGGCGCCACCTTCTGGAAAGGCGACGGGCATCTTTTTGAGCGAGCGACGGGGGGTGGGGGTAGCGACAAGCAAGCCTCGCCGTGATTGTGCGGCGAACGATCCCTCAAGTCTGCGACGGTGCGGCCGATACGAAAGCCCTGGAGGTGTGATGGACGTCGACAGCATCGAGCTCGCCAGCAGCGTGATCTCCCAGGCTTTCGCGATGAAAGCCCAGAATCAAGCGATGGCGTATGGCACTCGGGTCCTCAAAGGGTCCCTCGACACCCAGGAAGAGATGGCCGCGAGCCTTCTCGCGATGATGGGCGTCGGCCAGAACCTCAATCTCCTCGGCTGAGTTCCTCCTCCACGACCCCCACGCCCGCATCAAGCGCCCGCCCCAAGACTTGTTCCCGGATCGTCTCTGCCAGAGACGCTGCGTCCGATCCGTCGGCGCGGATCGCCCAGAGCTCCCGGCTGTTCGCGGCAAAGATGAGACGGCCACGCACCCGTGCGCCCGCCTTGCGCGGTACGATAGAGGCCACGAGCAACGAGTCCGCCCCGAGCTCACGAGCGATATCCCTCAGGGTCTCGTTGCTGCCCGTATAGGTGAACGAACGTTCCACAGGCACGACACGCACGACGCGACCGAACTCCGCCGCAAGGGTCCTCGCGAGCTCCTCTACGGAGAAACCGCGTCCGTCGGATGCGCGCAGATCATCAAAGGGCATCACCGCGAGCACACCCATCTCGGCGGGTCCAGGATGTGGCCTCTCGCGAGGAACCCAGCCCTTGACGACAAAGAGCAGCACGACCGCCAGCAGCACGACACCAGCAAAGCCGAAGACCGGCTCGAGCCAGCGGGAGATCACTTGGCGTGGGTTGAATTCGTTCTTTTCACCGCTCACCATCACCTCATGTTCTCGCCGCAGAAGGAGCCATCTCTGCAACCGCCTTGCCGGGGGGCATTTTCTCCTCTCCGTCCAAGAAACGCGAGGACGAGGGACGCGACGCCGTGACGACACCGCTCGAACGACTCGATGAGCGAAGCCTCGACCTCCTCGTCATCGGCGGCGGGCTCTCGGGCGCTTCGGCAACCCGCGCCCTCGCCCGCGCGGGCTATGCCGTCGCTCTGATCGAGCGACGCGACTTCGGTGCAGGAGCGACGGGCCTCGCCCCCCGTCTGCTCGAAGGCGGACTCGACACCCTGCTCGCCGGGCGACTGGTCGGGGCGCGCTCGAGCCTACGCGCCCGACGCGCGCTGTCCCGCAGGGCGCCGCAACTTGTCCGTCCCTGCGCCTTGATCGTTGCCGGCGAGGCCGCCAGCGCGGCCGCGCGCCGTAGGCTCGCGCTCTTCGAGCTGCTCTCCTGGCCCCGCGAGGGCTGGCCACGCCCCCGCAAGGTGAAAGCCGAGGCCGCGCGCACGCTCATCCCGGGCCTTCGGCTCCACAGGACGCGCGAGGTGACGATCCACTATGACGCCGTGATCGACGAGCGACGCTTCGCTTTGCTCACGGCGCTCGACGCACGACGCGCGGGCGCCCTTCTCGCAAGCCGCTGCGAACCGGTCTCTCTCGCAAAAGACGGGAACGGCTTCGCGCGCGTTGAGCTACGCGACCGGCTCAACGGCGAGATGGCGTCTCCCCGCGCCCGCCTCGTGATCTGCGCCACGGGCGCGGGGAGCGAGGCGCTCCGGCGAACCCTTGGTCTGTCAGGCGAAACCCCGCTTCTGCCGGTGCCGGGGCCGACAAGGCTCTTTTTGGCCCAAGCCGCGGAAGCCGGCGCCATCGTCTTCGATAAGGGCGGCGCGCAGCCCACTTTTCTCGTCCCGGTGCCTGGTGGATTGTTACTGAGCACAAACGACGCAGCGACCATGGACGCCAACCGTCACAAACACCGTCAGGAAGCCGAGCGCGAAGGGTTCCTGCACCTGCTGGAACAGGTCTTCGACGCGCCACCGCAGCGAACGAAAATTCTACGCGGTGCTTCTTTTCGGCCCCGCCACGACGTGGCCCGCCAGCCCCTAGGCGGCTGCCTGCACGTCGAGCGCTTCGCGGAGATTCCTTTTGTCACTTTCGCAGTGCGCAGCCTCGCTAGGCACGAAGAGACGCTGCGCCTCCTCGTCGCTTCGGTGCGGCGCTATCTACGCCCCTCCGCACCGACACCCCACTTAGCTCCCACCCTCCCCGGCGGCGAGCTGAGCCGGCTCGAAGGAGAAATCGCCGCGGCCCGCGCGGCAGGACTCGCAACACAACAGGCGCGCTGGCTCATCGAGCGCTACGGTGCGCACTGGCGGCTCGTTCTCGACGGGCATGACGACCCCAGTGCCGCCCTCACGAGCACGGGCCTGCCTCTCGTCGCAGAGATCGGCTGGGCCCTTCGCGAAGAGGCTGTGCGGACCGTCTCCGACCTCGCGCTGCGCTGGAGACTGGGCGAGATCGCTCCAGAAGAACAGGATGCTGCGGCCGAGGCGACGGCGCGGGAAATGGCGCGCTGCTGTGGCTGGTCCCCCACGCGCCGCGAACGTGAGCTCCAGCGTTGGCGCGACGAACGCGACGATACAATCTACTGATCCGGATCACGCCAGAGAACGGTCCACACCCATACGGCAAAAGGTGTCGGCAGCGCGCGGCGCGAGAACCCGCGAAACGCTCATTCCCGTGCGGCGTGCAACGCCAGACGATGCTGAAAGTAGACGAGATCTTCGACACCGCGCGCACAGCGCCGTGCCGGCTCGGAGCTCTCGGGCAGAATCGCCGCTCCGTCGAAATCGAAGTGATCCGCGACTTGCACGCCCCCGAACACGAGGTTGACCATGCAGAACTGCCCCTTCTCTTGGAAACCATCGATACCCAGGTAATGGCGGCCGATGAAGTAGCTCCTGCGACCGGCAAGACGCGGATCCCAGACCGGTGAACCGAGCATCAGCTCCCGCTCAACGCCGAGCAGCGAGAGAATCGTCGGCGCGACATCGAGATGCGAGGTTGGATGAAGCAGATCTACCTCTTCCACGAGGGCGCCTGGACTGTGGATCACGAGCGGGAGGTGGAAGGTCTCCTCCGCGAGTTGCCCAGGGACGAAGGCAGGATCCTCGGCGTGATTACGCAACCCGTGATCTCCCGTGAAAACAATGATCGTGTGGTCGAGGCGACCCTTCTCTTCGAGCAAGTCGAGGAGGCGACCGAGCCACGCATCCTGCAACTCCAGCATCGCCCGCCCTCGCTCGAGTACGGTCGGTAACGGCCCACTACCACCCACGCTCTCCGGCCAGGGTGCGTGACTGACCTGCGGCAGAAAGGTCGCGAAGTAGCGCTGATCCTCATCGATCCAAGCGGCGAGATCGGCCAGCATCTTGTCGAAGAGAATCTCATCGCGCATCAAGCGCGCCGTCCAAGTCGAGGGCGTGCCGTCGACCACCGGAGCACCCCTGCCGAGCTGCTCCGGATGGATCATTTTGTCAAAACCCACGACGCGGTAGGTCAACGCGTCCTCTTCGAAGCTCGCGGGGGTCGAAGAATAGGCCGCGCTGAGATAGCCCAGTGGACGCAATCTGCTTATCAAGCCGGGTGCGGCGTGTCCTCCGAAGATGGAAAGGATGTCTCGAACGTCGCCAGTCGGATACCAGGAGGTCATCAGGGCAAAAACCGCCCGGCTCGAGCTCGGCGATGTCGTGTAGTGCTGTTTGCCGAAAAAGGAGCGGGCCCGCAGGCGCTGGAATCCGGGCAAATCCTCAGCGGGGGGACGCAGATCCAATACCGCGATAGGCATCGTTTCGAGAACAAGCAGGATGACATCCGCATCCCGCGCGGCGCCCTCGTAGGGCGGGGACGCGCCGCCCGGTGGTGCCCCCGTCAGCTCGCGGTAACGCCGCAACGGATCTTCTCCAAAACCACTGTCCTCGGCGGCATCCGCCTCCCGAGGCGAGTGGAATACCTGCAGGCACTCAAGTAGGAAGCTGCTGTGAAAGCGCGTTGCATCGATCACCGGGATGAAGGACAACGCCACACAAGCCAAGAAAACCACAGCAACAAAACCCATCGAGCGACGATGAAGCAAGAGAGGTCGTGGGCGGCGACTCAGCTCCGAACGCCAAGCCCACATCACGGCAAGCAAAGACAGCGCGACGAGCAGACCAAGCTTGCTCGCCTTGCCGACCACTCCGGTGTAGTGCGCACCGACCTCTGGATCGGCGAAATAGAACTCTACGGCCTCTCGAGCCAGGGGATAGTCCATCATCCGGCCGAGAACGAAGTGCGCCTGCAGCTGCGCAAAGATCAGCAGCGCACTCAGTACGCCCACCAAAGCGACGACCAAGGCGCGCAGCGCCGGTCGCCGCAACACAAGAACCAGGACATAAAGCAAGGCCGGAACGACCATAAAATCGACCACCAGATCGAGGCGATAGAAGGAGAGCTTCGTGAGCAGCCCGAGCTGTTTGAGGCCGAGTACCTTCATCGTATGGGGATAACCGAAGCGAAGGAGAACCTGCTCTTTGGCATAAAGTGCGAAGAGGGCAATACAGCCCCAGGCGAGCAGATAGCGCAGACCGGCTCGAGGCCTCTGCTCACGCTCCCGTCCTATCGCCTCGCCTCTCGCCACCCCACCTCCAGAACCGCCGTTATTAGGGGGATCCTGGAGAGAATAACTTGTCTCCATTCTCACATTACGCAAGCGTCAGCCCACCCGATCCCCCCCCATGACATCTCCTTCCCGGCGCAAGACCCTACAATGACCCTGGCCGGGACATCGCAGCCGCCCCATCAACGCGGGGCCCCCGGCCGATCCCGAACGAGATGCCTACGGACGCAGCACGCCGAGAGAAGGAGGAATGGGGTGGCGAAGCCTTTTTTGATCGCGCATAGAGGCGTGCCCACCCGAAGCCCGGAGGGATCCGCAAGTTCACTGTGCCTTGCACGGGATCTCGGTGCACCGGTCATCGAGTTCGACCTACGGGCCAGTGCGGACGGGCAGCTCTTCGTCCACCATGACGAGAGCCTGGCGCACCTTTTCGGCGTGCACCGAACGATCAACCAACTGAGCTCTTCCGAGCTCCTCGCCCTGCGCCACCGAAACGCGCCGGCCGAAGGGCTGCTACTCTTCGACGAAGCTCTGGCGTTGCTCGTGGGACGAGCGCGGCTCGACATCGAGCTCAAACCCCATCCAACGCACGCGCGGCACAAGTTACTCTCTTGGCTTCTCGAGGGCCTCGAAAGGGCCGGATCGCCCCAGGAATGTCTTGTCACCAGCAAAGACGCCGCACTGATCAAGGAGCTCGGACATCAAGCACCTCTGCTCGAGCGCGGCCTCGTCCATGGGTTCACTCAAGGAGGAGACGCCGTCTCTCGAGCGCGGGAGGCGGGGGCGGCGATTATCGTGATCAACGCGCAGCGCACCAGCCGTTCCCTTGTCCGGCGCGCTCATGACGCGGGGCTCGGAGTGTGGGTTTACACCGTCAATGACCGACGCCGGGCCGAGGCCCTGCTCGAACAAGGCTGCGACGCGCTGTTCACCGATGACTTCCCGAGGCTGCAAAAAGAACTCGCTGAACGCAACCTCATCATGCCCTGCGCGGCAGCGATCCCGCCGGCCCAAAACATCTGTTCTCGAT
>CAYSMT010000111.1:0-7585 GCA_964432135.1 uncultured Acidobacteriota bacterium | reverse complement strand
TTGCCGCTGCGAGCAGACGCTTGACCTCCATGCGCGGCAGCCCCATCTCGCGGGCGATGCGCCGACGGGCGCGTTTCGGGTCGCCATGCTCAGCGGCGAGGGCTCGCTCGTGGAGCGCTGCGAGCTCCTCGTTCGTCGCGAAATCCCCGTTGGCGGGTTGCGTACCCGCGCCGACGACGATAACGATCTCGCCGCGGATGCGCTCGCGGGTGGCGAGCATGTCGCGCAGCTCCGTGAGCGAGGCGCGGAACACCTCCTCGTGGAGCTTGGTCAGCTCGCGGCAGAGGGTTGCAGGCCGGTCGCCCAGGCCGACGACGAGATCGTCGAGGCAAGCGAGCAGGCGGTGGGGGGCCTCGTAGATCGCGATCGTGCCGTCGTAGCGGCGCAGCTCGTCGATCGCGCGCCGGCGTGCCGCGGCTTTCGCCGGGAGGAAACCCGCGAAGAGGAAGCGGTCGGCCGGAAAGCCGGCGACGGAGAGCGCGGCGATGGCGGCGCAGGCCCCAGGAAGCGAGATGACTCGATGGCCCGCGGCGTGCGCCGCCGCGACGAGACGATACCCCGGGTCGGAGATCGCCGGGGTACCGCCGTCCGTCACCAGCGCCAGCTTCTCGCCTTTGGCGAGGCGGGAGAGAAAAGCTTCGAGCGTACGGGCTTCGTTGAACTTGTGGCAGGAGCTCAGGGCCTTATCCAGACCGAAGTGGGTCAAGAGTTGGCCGCTACGCCGCGTGTCCTCAGCGACGACGAGCTCGGCCTCGCCGAGAATCTCCACCGCACGGGGGGAGAGGTCCGCAAGGTTGCCGATGGGGGTGGCGACGACGTAGAGCGTGCCGTTGGACGAGGACTCCATGATGGCACGAGGATAACCATCTGTGTGGTCCCCGCCCAGCGGGTGGTGCGGCACGGACGCCGAAGATGGGGCAGGAGTGGAGCACAAGGTCGCGAGTGTGGGATGATGAGGCGCACGGCGGAGGACGCGATGACGGCGCCAAAGCAAGCCGCGGGAGGCGTGATCTGGACGGTGGGGCACTCGAGCCGCAGCTCGGATAAGCTCATCGAGCTCCTCCGAGAGACCGCGATCGAACGGGTTGTTGACCTCCGCTCTTCTCCCTGGAGTCGTCGTCATCCTTGGCACGGCCGCGAAGAGCTCGAGCGCGCCCTCGGCGCGGTGGAGATCGGCTATTGCTGGATGGGACACGCCCTGGGAGGTCTGCGAAAGGAGGGTTTTGAGAGCTATCGCCAGACGGCCAGCTACCGCGAAGGCATCGATGCCTTGCTGGCGCTCGACCAGACCCGCAACGTTCTTTTCTGTGCTGAGCGCGACTATCGGCACTGTCATCGCCGATTCATATGCGACGATCTCGTCGCTCGAGGCCTGCGCGTGTGGCACCTGCTCGATCCGGGTGTCGCCATCCCGCATCAGCTGACGCTCTTCTAGGGTAAGGGGCAGCGTCCGGCGGGATCACTCGCCGGTGGGGACGGGGTCCACCACCCAAAGGCGCGCCATGATCGGGAAGTGGTCCGAGAAGCCGAGGTCTCGGCCCCGATCGTCGATCGGCCAGGAGATCTTCTGACCGGATATCTTTCGCGTGCGCCTCATGAAGGTGAGACGGCGTGCGCGAGAGGAACCCTCCACCCAATGCCTCGTCTTGCCCCGGGCGAGGGCAGGGGTGATCAAGACGTGGTCGAAGGCGACCAGATGGGGCTTGCTCGTCGTGTCTGTGAAGGCGTGGGTCCAGCGGATATCCGGCGCGAGCCGGCTCATGGTGTCGATGAAGCCCGCCGAAATCAGCGCTTGAAAGGCAGGAGCTTGCGGTGTGAACTCGAGATCGCCGAGGAGGATCACGGGCGTATCCTGCCCCTCTCGGCTGGGAATCTCATCGAAGACGATGGTGCGCAAGCGTTTCGCGAGAGCGGCTTGGTGATCGGGGGTTGCGCCTTCTTCGCCGTGGACGACGAGTACATAGAAGATACCCGCCGTGTCTTCGAAGCGTCCGAGGACGAGCCCGCGACTGCCCTTGGGCATCTCCCGCAGCACGGTTTCGAAGGGCAAGCGGCTGACAAGCGCGACGTCGAAGCCCTCGGGAGTGTCGGCGTCGCCCACCGCGACCTGGATGTAGCCGAGCTTGTGCAGCTTGCGCCGGATGAGTTTGTCGAGCAGAGCTGGAGATTCGACCTCGCTCAGGCCGAGAATGTCAGCGTCGAGGGCCTTGAGCACCTTCGCGTCGTTCTTGAGCTTGGCGCGGATCTGTTCGGGAAGGAAGCGGCCTTCGCGGAGAGTTTCGACGTTCCAGAGCACGAGGCTGATCTCATGGGCAGCGAGAAGCGGACTGGAGGCGAGGGCGAGGAGCACCAGCGAGACGAGCACACGCGACATGAGGACCTCCAACCGTGATGGTACCTGTCTTCTCTCAAGAACGCTCCACGGTGTCCCGTGGAGCCTGTGCTTTCCCGAAAACCCGTCACGGTTGTTCAGAAGTTGCGCCGACTCTGTGACGCCCTGTCGGCTTTGAGCAAATCGGTTCTGAGCACGATCTATCGAAAGTACGCTGCCCGTTCCTCTGGGAGCGGGCTGGGTCCCGGGTATCGCTCGCATGGCTCCGGGGACACAACCCCAGAAGAGATCGCATTTCCAGGGAGATCAATGCAACCCGAGCCGTCACTGCGGCGGGTGCTGCTTGATGGCCCCACGGGTTATTATCACGGCGAGTCGCCGGCAGGGGACGTCGCGCGGCACGGAGGTGAGGCATGTCCTCTGTGAGGTATCCCGCGGTGGCCGGGGCTTTCTATCCCGCAGACCGCTTCCAGCTTGCCGAACTCGTTGCCAAGCTCGCGGTTGGTGAGCAGGAGGCGCTTCCGGCCGTGGGAGCCATCGTGCCGCACGCGGGCTATGTCTACTCGGGCGCCTGTGCCGGTCGAACCCTGGCTGCGATCGACTTACCGGCGAGCATCATCCTTATCGGCCCCAATCACACGGGTCACGGCTCGGCGCTGGCCGCCGCTGTCGAGGAAAGTTGGGCGACACCCCTCGGACGTGTTGATATCGACCGCGAGCTGCTCGAGGGGCTCGTCGACCGCTGTGATGACCTTGTTTTCGATGCTGTGGCGCATCGTTCCGAGCACAGCTTGGAGGTTCAGCTTCCTTTGCTGCAAACCCTTGCGCCGGACGCGCGGATCGCGCCTGTTGTCGTGGGTGCAAGCGATCTGGCGCGCCTGGTCGCCCTCGGGGAGGCGTTGGCCGATCTTGTTCTCGGTCGCGACGAGCGTCCGCTGATTTGCGTCTCTTCCGATATGACTCATTACGAGCCGGCCGATCTCGCACGCCAGAAAGACGAGAAGGCCATCGCGCACCTCAAGACAGTCGATGCCAAGGGCCTGTTGCGTACCGTCGCTACCGAGGACATCAGCATGTGTGGCGTTGGCCCTGCAACGGCGGCGCTGGTGGCCTTCTCGCGCCTGGGTGTGCGCAGTGGGGAGACGATTTGCTACACCCACTCCGGCATGGTCACGGGCGACGAGAGCGAGGTCGTCGCCTATGCCGGCATGGTTTTTCGCGCGTGAACCGCTTGGTGAGGAGGTTGTTTCTTGCCGTTTTGGCGATCGGCCTTGTCTTCGTCGTTCTTCCCGCAGCTCGTGGCGAGGACGGGCAGAAAAAGAGCCTGGAGAATATGCCCGGGATCAAGCGCGCGAGTTTCCGCTTCTCTGAGCTCGCGGAGGATGGCAGCCTGCGCATCTGGGGCGATGTCGAGATCGAGGCCGGCAGTGTACGTATTCTTGCCGATGAGCTGCGCTACGACAAAGCAAGCGAGACCATCGAGGCGCAGGGCAATGTTGTTCTGACCGGTCCCGGGATGGTCGTCGGGGCTTCGCGTCTGTTCTACACCATTGAGGATGGTACGGGAGAGGTCGAGGATGCCGTCGCCTATCTCGAGAAGGACGATGCCGTACTGCGCGCTCGCAGGATGGAGTTGCTTGGTAAAAACAAGCTGCGTGTCGACGAGGCGATCTTTACGACTTGCACTCAGCCGACCCCCTACTGGTCCTTTCGCATTCGTCGGGGGATCTTCAACCTCGGACAATATGCCTACTTGCATGGCGTCGCCTTCAGGGCCGGCCGCGTGCCGGTCTTCTATACGCCCTACCTGATCTGGCCGATCAAGGAGGATCGGGCCTCGGGGCTGCTCTTCCCTGAGTTCGGCTCTGCGGACAACCTGGGCCAGTCAATTCGCATCCCTTTCTTCTGGGCTTTCGCGGACAACGCGGATGCTACCTTCAACATCGATTTCTACACGCGGGTAGGTTTCGGAGTCGACACGGAGCTGCGTTGGTTGCCGACCCCAACGGGTGCAGCCGAAGGCCGGCTACGCTATATCAACGATCGGGTGCGTCACAAGACACGGTATGCGATCGAGTGGAAGCACCGTCAGGAGCTGCGTCATGACTTCAAGCTGACCGCAGATATCGAGGCCTATTCGGATTTCGACTACGCGACAGACTACGAGACCGATCTTGCCAAGGCCTCGACGCCTCAGACGGTCTCCACCGTCGATGTCTCGAAGGACTGGTCTTGGTACACTCTTTCGATGCGGGCTCGCCGTCATTTGCAGTACTTCGTTGGTGGCACTCAGAACAACTCTCTGCTCGTTGGCCAAGTGGTCAACGATCTTCTGCCCGAGGTGGAGCTGCGCGGGCGCAGTCAGCGCCTCGGTACTTCGCCGGTCTACCTCTCATTTGAAACCTCGGTGTCGGGTTTTTCAAAACGCATCCTGAGCCCACCGACCGGATCGGGCTTCGTGATGAGTGAGGACGACCTGGTGACGACGGTGAACAACAGCTGGGGACGGGTCGATCTTGCTCCGAAGGTTCGGCTTCCGTTGGTGAAGACGGCCTGGGGAGACCTGCAGGTGACCGCGGGATGGCGGGGCACCTGGTACAGTCATCACCGCAATCCTGACGCGAGCGCTAACACGGATTCCATCGCTTCGGGTCAGCTCTTCCGCTCACTTTGGACGGCCGGCTTCACATTCTCTGGGCCGCGATTCCAGCGCGTGTTCAAGACCCCGAAATGGGGCTATTCGCCCAAGCTCAAACATGTCATAGAGCCTTTCGTGAGCTACTCCTGGCGCCCCGAACCGAGCACTGATGCCGGAGAGATCATCGTCTTCGATGAGGTCGATGCTGTGCCAGGTCGCTTGTCAGATTTTCGTTATGGGGTTCGCCAGCGCTTCTATGCGTTGCGCGCCCCCCAGACCGGTCGGGCCAAGGGCGTCGCCCTTGCGAAAGAGGTTTCCTTCGATGCGTTGGAGAGGGCTGCAGAGGAAAATGCGCGTCTCGATGCTCAGGCGGTCGATCGCGAAGACGTCGAAAAGAAGCTCGATGTGGAGCAGACCCTCAATCCAACGGAGTTCGCGAGCATCGAGATCTCGCAGTCTTACTCGACAATTCGTGAGCTCTCCCGGGTCTATGGCGTGATCGACAATCCACTGACTTCGACGAGGGATTTCGGTGTCGTCGCGGCGCGGAACTACTCACCGATCACAATCAAGGCGCGCTTCAATCCAACTCACGAGCAGTCAGTCGATATCGGCTACACCTTCGATCCCGCGAACAAGGTCTTGACCGAGACAAGGATCTCGACCCTGCTGGGTTTCGGCCAGACGAGCTTCTTCCAAGGTTCGTGGTACCGACGCCGCTCGGCCAATCCGGCAGTGACGACGGGTTCGAGCTTTCTCCGCAGTAGTTGGGGTATGACCGTTTCCGCGAAGCTGTCCTTTCAGATCGACTGGGACTTCGATCTCAAGGCCGGTGAGATCGATCACCAGTTTTACCAGCTGCGTTATGCGACCCAGTGCTGTTCATTCCACCTCGGCTACGACCAGCGTGATTTTGTCGGCAACGATCGCAAGGAGTTCCGTCTCGTGATCGATTTGGCGGGCATCGGTAAGCTCCTTGATCTCAAAGACTCCCGCTGAAGGCGCACAATCCGCTAATATCTAGCGCAGAGTCGGCGGGGTGCGCGAAGGAGTGTGCCGTGCTGTTGTGATCGCGTGACTCAGGCAAGGTCCCGGTCAAGGATGCATGGAGGGTCGATGTCGTCGCATGAGGAGAATCTAGCCATCCGGCCGCTGATCCTTGGGGCCGGGGGCCTGACCGGGCGTGCTTTGGAAAGCGTGCTTGAGGTCTCCTACCCCCACCTCGTCTCTGCGAGTCGTGCCGAGATCGACCTGCGGGATCGCTGGCGTCTCGAGGCCGAGCTCGAGCGTCTCGAAGCGACGGTCGTGATCAACTGCGCGGCGATGACCGACGTCGATGCTTGTGAGAAGGACCCTGAGCTGGCTCGGGAGATCAATGCCGACGCCCCGACACAGCTTGCGCTGGTCTGCCGCAGCGCGGGAGTGCGCTTGATCCACCTCTCGACAGACTATGTCTTTGACGGCACGGTGGGGCGCGAGTACGACGAAGCCGATCCTGTCGGGCCGATCAACCGCTACGGAGAGAGCAAGCTGCTGGGCGAGCGAGGCGTCCTCGATAATCTCGCCGACGCCGTCGTCCTTCGGATCTCCTTCGTCTTCGGCACGGGCCGCCCCACTTTCATCGACAAGATCGCCAAGCAAGCCGTCGGTGGCAGCGGAGCGATTCGCGTCGTCGATGCCTGGCGATCCCGTCCGACCTACACCCACGAGCTCGCACGGGCCATCGAGCTGATCCTCGCTTCAGATGTCACCGGCATATGGCACTTCGCGAATCCTGCGCCGGGAACGCGGCTGGAGTTCGCGCGGCAAGTGACCGAGATCCTGGGAGAGGACCCCGCGCGTGTCGTTGCGCTGGATGAAGCCGTGCTTGAGCTGGCCGCTCCTCGTCCCGCCTCGACGGCCCTGTCCACGCGGCGCTTCGAGTCGCGTTTCGGTGTGCGCCTCCGCTCCTGGCAGGCGTGCGCCCAGGAATACTTCCTGCTCCATCCACCTCAACGGAGCGACCGATGAGGGTCTTTCTCACAGGGGGCAGTGGGTTTTTGGGCGGGCGGATTGCCGAAGTCCTGGCGGCGCATGGGCATGAGCTCGTGCTGCTTGCTCGAGATCCGGGACGCCTTGAAGGTGCGCCGGAGGGCACGAAGGTCGTCCGTGGCGACCTGCTCGATGTCAAAGCGCTGCGCGAGGCGCTCGAGGGCGCTCAGGCGGTGGTCCACAGTGCGGCGCTCGTCAAGCGTTGGGTGCGGGATCGTTCGCTTTTCGATCGCGTCAATATCGAAGCTAGCGGAGCACTGATGGATCTCGCCTGGGAGCAAGGTGTCGGCCGCTTTCTCTACTGCTCGACGTTCATGGCCCTGGGACCGACTCCGATTCGCTCGACCGGCGACGAGTCGACGGCCCATGATGGGCAGCCGCGCAACGACTACGAGCGCACCAAGCTGCTCGCTGATACGCGGGCCCGGCGCCGCCAGGCCAAGGGAGAGCCGATCGTCGTACTCTATCCGGGTGTCGTCTATGGCCCTGGTCGCCTGACCGATGGCAACATCCTTGCGGCAGCGGCGATCCAACTCCTGACGGGCAAGCTGCCTGGCACGATCGGGCCGGGTGATCGCCGGCAG
>CAYSMT010000110.1:2095-7641 GCA_964432135.1 uncultured Acidobacteriota bacterium | reverse complement strand
CGAGCGCCCCGGTCATCTCGCCATGTCAGCCCCTGCGCGAGGGGGTCGATGGCCTCGCGAGGGTGTCCCGCAAGCACCAGGCTTCGGCCGAGATTGAACAGGGTGGGCACATGCTTCGGCTGTGCATCCAGGATCTCGCGAAAAAGCGAAGCTGCTAAAAGATGTTTACCGGCCCTTTCGGCCTCAAGCGCGCGTGCATGGCGACGTCGGAGCAGCTCAGGGTCGGCAGTGATGGCCCGATCGTAGAGTGTTCTAGCGCGAGCTTTCTCCCCGGCGCGGGATAGGACTTGTGCTGCGAGAAAGAGCCCCTCGGCGGGAAGCGCGGAGGTTGCGATGGCCTCGTCGACACGGGCCAGCGACTCATCCTTCTCTCCCCGGTTGAGACTTGCCTGAGCTAGGCGCAGCAGGCCGTTCGCGAGGTAGGCGGCCACCACCTCGTTCGCTGTTTCGAGCTGATAAGCTCGACGGAAGGAGGCAACAGCGTCTTGGAGCTTGTCAACACGCATCTGTGCTTCACCGAGCCATAGCCACAGCGATGGGACATCTCCCGGCGAAAGATCAACAGCATGCTCGCGCGCGGCAACGGCTTTCTGGAAATAGTCGCGTCGCTCCTTTGGCGCGTTGCTGGCCTTGCCGAGTTCCGTCAACGATTCGGCGTAGCGGGTCCAAAGCTGTGGATTGCGCTGCTCGATCTCGAGTGCACGTTCGAAGAAGACGATCGCCTCCGCGGGGTTATGCTGCGAGTTTCTCGGATCAGCCAGGATCATGCCTTTGGCTAGATTCGCCGCCATCGCCCGCGGATAGCTTCGAAGGGCGGAATCGACCAAGGAGAGCTCACTTCCCCACTCGTGGACGCGGGCCATTGTCAAGGCACCGAAGACAACGCATACGAGCACGATGGCGCCCATCATTTGGCGCGTGCGACGCACGTTATGGATATTGCGTTCGAGAAGATAGGCGAAGCACAGGAGCAGCCCGGCCAGGGGTAGATAGAGAAAGCGCTCCGCATAGAGCACACCTGTCACGCTTACCGTGTTCAGAGTCGGTCCGAGGGGCAAGAAGAAGAGCGTCGCGCCAACAAGCGGAACGATCTCTCGTCTCGAGCGCATGAGATAGATTGCGAGACCGATCCAAAGCACGACGAGCAGCATGCCCGCCAGAGCGCGTGGATCGAACAGGCCACGGGCGAGGTCGACCGTCCCCGCGCTGTAGAAGTAGTTCAGTCGTGTTGGCAACAGCATCAGGCGTAGCCCGACGACGAGCAGCCATGCTGCCGTACCCCAGCGCACGCCGAGGGACTTGCCCACGAGGGGCATGTCGCCCACGCCGACCATCGGAACCCCGCCCAGCGCACCTGTCAGGCTTACGCGCAAGGCGAGATAAGCGATGAGCAATGCGAACGCGATGCCCCAGGTGATGAAGATGCGATTTCGTTCGTGACGCTTTATCGCGTTCGTCACGAAACGAGCCCCGTCGACGGCGATCAGAATGAAAGGTGCGGCGACAGCGTACTCTTTCGAGAGTAAAGCTGCTCCGACCAGCAAAAGTGCCAAGGCATCGAGAAGCCACGGTCGTCTTGAGGAACTCGCTCGAAGGTGCAGCACGAGCGCGGCGAGCATACCGATCGAACCCATCATGTCTGCCCGGCCAACGAAGGAGGCGACGGCCTCGGACAGCAAGGGATGGAGCGCGAAGAGAATGGCCATCGGAATCGTCCAGCGCGAACGCGGCAGCAATGTGCCGATCAAGAGTGCGAACAGGACGCAGCCGCCCGCATGCAGGAGCATGTCGACGAGGTGAAAGGCCCGGGCTTCGAAGCCGAAGGCGCGGACCGTGAGCAGATAGCTCATGCTCACAAGGGGGCGGTAGGAACGCGTCGCATAGGGCGCGTTCATGGGCAAGCCCCAGAAGTCGGTTGTCCAGACTTCCGCCAAGCTTCCCTCGCGCATGACCTGGTTCTTCTCCGTGATCCAGGTGGAATCCGCGACGAAGGTATTCGGTGGGAGGAGGAGATAGGGGAGCAGCGCGAGTGCTGCAACGAGGAGCAACCCTCGCCAGCCAGGGCTAGAGGTGTTTGCGCTGGGCTCTCGTGTTTTTCGGCGCGTGTTCATGACGGAACCGGATCCTATCCTGGATCATGCATGACTGCAGCCCGCGGGCATACGGCTCTGCTCAGCTCGCCATGAGGAGGAGGTGCCTCGGGATCGTGAGCCTGTGCCGGAGCGCCTTCCCGGCGCTCCGGTATCAAGAGCTCACTGGCAGTGGTTCAAGTAGTGCGCCTGAAGGGCCGTCACCGCTGATACGCGGACGATCTCTTCCACCGAGGCGACGTGGTTGAGCACATTTGCTGGCTTGTTCAATCCGCAGAGTATTGGGCCGAGCATCTCGACCTTAGCAAAGCGGGCGAGCAGTTTGTAGGCGATGCTTCCAGAGGAGAGATCGGGGCAGACGAGGACATTCGCGTCCCCTTGGATTCTCGAATGGGGAAAGATGGCCGCCGTTTCAGCGCAGACCGCTGTGTCGAGATGCATTTCGCCATCGACGATCATCTCGGGGTGGGATGCCCGCAGAATTTCGAGCGCCTCGGACATCTTGCGTGCTTCTGGATGATCGACCGATCCAAAGTTCGAGAAGGAAAGCAGGGCTACCTTCGGGTCGAGGTGAAAGATCTCGCGCGCGGTTTCTGCGCTCAACGCCGCCATCTCGGCGATGGTGTGCGCGTCAGGTGTGATGTTGATCGTAGGATCGGTCAGGACGTAGAGGTGCTCGTCCTGGATCGCGATGACGGCCGAGCACACCCGTCGGACGCCTTCGCGGGGTCCGATGAGTTGGAGCGCAGGACCGACGATCTGCTTGTAGGAACGATCGATTCCGCCGACCAAGCCGCATGCGAGCTTCTGCTCGAGCATCATCATCCCGAAGAGCGTGGGGTCGCCAATGCGCCGCTCTGCTGTGCGGGGAGCGACACCGTGACGCTGGCGTAGTTCGTAGTAGCGATTGCGCAGGCGGTTCCGGTGCTCGGAATGCTTGGGGTTGACCAGCGTCGCACCATCGAGGGTGAGATCATGCTCCTGGGCTATCCGCCTGATCACGCGTTCACGACCGATCAGGATCGGTACACAGATGCCGTCGTCGAGCATGCGCTCGGCCGCACGAATAACGTGGGGATTCTCGCCCTCAGTGAAAACGATGCGCGTCGGATGGCGTCGCGCACGAGCCGAAAGCGCACCCATGACGCGCCAGGCCGGGCCCAGGAAGCGGCCGAGGGTTTCGCGATAAGCATCAACGCCCCGCCAGCTCTCTTTGGGAGCTACCCCCGATTCCACCGCAGCCTTGGCGACCGCAGGTGCCACATATAGCAGGACGCGCGAGTCGAGCGGCTTGGGGATGATGTACTCGGGACCGAAGTGGAGCTCTTCTAAGTCATAGGCCTTAAGCACCTCGTCGGGAATGTCTTCGCGAGCGAGGGAGGCGAGCGCTTGAGCGGCAGCGACCTTCATCGGAATATTGATCTCTCGGGCTCCGACATCGAGCGCGGCGCGGAAGATGAAGGGGAAGCCGAGGACGTTGTTGACTTGGTTCGGATAGTCCGAACGACCCGTCGCCACGATGGCGTCGGGACGAAGCTCGAGCGCATGGTCATAGCTGACTTCAGGATCCGGGTTGGCCATCGCGAAGATGATGGGTTTGGGCGCCATGGTGAGCAGCATCTCGTCGGTGATCAGGTCCGGGCCAGAGACGCCGAGCATGATATCTGCACCATTCATGGCCTCGGCCAGACTGCGCTTGTCCGTCTGTGTCGCGACGCGCTCCTTGTAGGGGTTCATTCCTTCCTTGCGCCCCTTGTAGATCACACCTCGCCGATCGATCATCAGGCAGTTGTCCCGCCGGACGCCGATGCCTATGAGCATGTTCGAGATGGCAATACCCGCTGCGCCTGCACCGACGATAACGACTTTCACATCTTTGGCGGACTTTTCTTGCAGTTTGAGCGCGTTGATCATTCCTGCAGTGGCGATGATGGCCGTGCCGTGCTGGTCATCATGAAACACCGGGATGTCGAGTTCGGCTTCGAGGCGTTCTTCAATCTCGAAGCATTCGGGTGCTTTGATGTCCTCGAGATTGATGCCGCCGAAAGTCGGAGCGATCAGCCGTACAGCTGCAATGAACTCTTCGGGGTCCTTGGTGTCGAGCTCAATGTCGAAGACATCGATACCAGAGAAGCGGTTGAAAAGGACGCCCTTTCCCTCCATCACCGGTTTTCCAGCCAGGGGGCCGATGTCACCGAGACCAAGCACAGCCGTGCCGTTGGTGATGACAGCGACGAGGTTGGAGCGGTTGGTGAAGCGTGCTGCCTTGCGCGGGTCTTTTTCTATCTCAAGGCAAGGTAGCGCGACCCCCGGCGTGTACGCGATGGAAAGGTCTCGTTGGGTCAGGCAGGGTTTGGTCGGTGTGACCGAGACCTTCCCTGGCCTGGGATTTTCGTGATACTCGAGGATATCTTTGTCCCGAATCTTGAGAGACATCAGTCAACTCCTGATTCCGTCCAAACTGGCCGAAAATAGTGGGAATATGCCCACGGGTAGGCTGGTCACTATATACCCAACGCCGTCAGCTCGCCGTGCCGATGCAAGACCCGTTACCACGATGCCAAATCAAGACAAGCAAAGCCTTTAGCGCGGGAGGAATGCCGCGCAGACAAAAGCTGGGTCCCGGCACTTTACGGCAGGCGTATCGATTTTCGCTGGCCCCACTGGTCTTGTATGGCGGCGCAGACCCGTGGGCGAAAGAGGGTCTGGTGCTGGGTCCTGGCAGCTGCGGTACAATCTGCGCCGAAGGAGGTGCCTCGTGAACGATCACGTCTTCTCCGGAAAGGCCGCGCGGATTCTCCGGCGGTTGTGCTGGCTGCCTTTGCTGACTCTTCTATTCGCTTGTGGCGAGCCGGATCCGATCACTATCGGCGTCCTCCTCCCCGAAACCGGCCCTGCGGCTCCTTACGGCCGAACTGCCCATCAGGGCGTAGCCCTTGCTGTTGATCGGATCAATGCTCTTGGAGGTGTGTCCGGTGGGCACAAGATCCAGCTCGAGTATCGCGATACGAAAACAAGTGGGAATCAGGCGCAAGTCGGCTTCCAAGAGTTGATCGATATGGAGGTCCCGGCGATCATCGGTCCCGGAACCTCGACGGTTGCCCTTGCTCTCGTGCCCGCTATCCAATCCGCCGGTGTGTTGATGATCAGCCCCTCCGCCTCAAGCCCCCGCTTGTCGAAGGAGGGGGGCGAGTGGTTCTACCGCGTCTATCCATCGGATGTCGTGGAAGGTTTTCGGATGGCGAATTTCTGCCGCGAGATGTATTGGACCAAGGTTGCGGTCATCGCATCCGATGATGCCTTCGGCCAGGATATCGCCAACATTTTCACCTCGAAGTACGAGGCGGGTGTTCGTAAGGTGGTCTATCGCGAGAATGTGCCCCCCGAGTTGAACGAAGAGCAGATCAACAAAATCCTCAGTACGATCCGCAAGATGAAGCCAGACGCCGTCTACAT
>CAYSMT010000110.1:1058-2085 GCA_964432135.1 uncultured Acidobacteriota bacterium | reverse complement strand
CGGCTTATGTTGGGCAGACCGCAGAGCTGCTCACCGCTCTCGACGGGCCCAAGGATCGCCCCGCGATGTTGGGGACTTCGGCGGTCACCCGGGAAATCATCTCGCGGGCCGGGAAGGCATCCGAGAACTTCGTCTTCCCACAGGTCTTCTTTGACTGCGCCTCCGATGACCCGAAGATATGCTCTTTCGTTGATGAGTATCGCGAGCGCTACGGTGAAGATCCTGACACCTTCGCTGCCCACGCCTACGATGCGCTCGGTGCACTTGCCGCTGCGATCGATGAGACACCCGTCGTTACGGCGGACTCGTTGCGTGGCGAACTCAATCGTCTGACATATACGGGCGTCACCGGCCGGATCGCCTTTGACACTCAGGGCGATGTCAGCCGTCCTCCCAGGGTCTTCGCCATCATGGGTGGAGAGATCGTGCCTTTCGAGAAGTTCAAAGAGACCAAGAACAGCCAGTCGATCTTTCAGAAGTGACGTGTCACCCGGTTGCTACAGCATCGAGGGTGCGTGTCGGTGGAGAGAGGACGCGCGACGCGTTGGACAGCGTGTCTGTCTGACCAACGGGTGTTTCGACCTGCTTCATGCTGGTCATGTTCAACTGCTCCACGAAGCTCGCGTTTCCGCCGATGCTTTGGTTGTGGCGCTTAACTCCGACGCCTCGGTGCGTCGCCTCAAAGGAGCGGGCCGCCCTTATGTCCCCGCCCTCGAACGCGCTGAGCTGCTTTGCGCCC
Source organism: uncultured Acidobacteriota bacterium (assembly GCA_964432135.1). Classification (GTDB taxonomy): domain Bacteria; phylum Acidobacteriota; class Polarisedimenticolia; order J045; family J045; genus JANTFM01. Next base: position 1,346 of record CAYSMT010000110.1, on the reverse strand, counting down.
TCGAGAGCGTCGACCAAGTCGTCATTTTCGAGGAAGACACGCCACTCAAGACGATCCTGATGTTGCGGCCGGAGCTACTTGTCAAGGGAGCCGACTGGGCGCGTGACCAGATCGTCGGCGCGAAGGAAATCGAATCTTGGGGTGGGAAACTTCTGCGCGTGCCGCTGCGGCCGGGTCTGTCATCGAGCGCGCTCGTGGCTCGGGTTCGCGAACGCTGCCGCGGCGAGTGATGCCCATGCTCTCGGTGCGGGGCGAGGCGTTGACGATGATCGCAGGGGTGGAGGGCGT
>CAYSMT010000110.1:0-1048 GCA_964432135.1 uncultured Acidobacteriota bacterium | reverse complement strand
GGAAACAGCTCATCGAAGGCGTCGAAAGCTCTCGTCTCTGGAGAGCTGTGGGGCGAAGGTGGATCATACCGCGGCTGATTCTCATCGCCCCTCGCGAGGACTCGCACGCGCTGTGGCGGCAGATCTATCCTGATTTTGTTTCGCGTGAGCGCATCGATGACACACTAGCGCATCTCTGGTTGGCGGCGACGACGCGCCGGGTCCGTGGAGGATTGATCCTCTCTCCTTTCGCGCTGGGGTGGCTACTGCACACGATGCGTGTTCCGCGGCCGTTTCGTGGTCTGGGCATCGGGGGTTGGTTGTTGGATGCGGTCCTGGCTCGCACCGATGAGGTCGATCGCACGCTTTGGTTACAGGTGTTGCCCGATAATTTCCCCGCGCTACGTCTCTATCAAAGCCGAGGCTTTGTTGAGGTCGATCCCCCTGGAGCTCTTGCCCGCGAGGGCTATCTCATCATGCGACGCCGAAGCTCGTCCGGCGCTTCGAAACGGCCAGATACTCCGTGAGCAGGATTTCGTGTCGCCCGGAAGGCATGTTGCTTCGGGTCAATGGCCGCCCGCCCACTCCTTTTGCCACGAGGGGTAGAAGCGGCTCATCGTCTCGCCACACAGCTCGGTGAAGATCTCGCGCTTCGCATCGTTCCAGGCAGCGAAGCTGGAAGAGCTGCGGCCACGATTCGCCTGTGGGAAGTCTCTCGTCGAGGGCTCAATGTCCAGTAGTGCGAGCAAGGCTCGCCGTGACTGCTCGGAGGCCGAAATGTCCTCCATACGGACCGTTCGTGTCGCCACGACTTCAGCGTTGCGGTTGCTGAGATCCCACAGGTGGCAGGAGTTGCGGAATGCGTCATTTGCGATGCGCGGCTTGATTTGGTTCCAGGGGCTGTCGTTTTGGTACCAGCCGCGGTTCAGCCCTGACTGGACGACGCGCCGGCCGTCGCGGATGAGATGGATTCGGTGACGGGCCTCGATGACCTCAGGAACGAGCGAGAGGTAGGGGGCAGCTTCCACTGGGTGTTGGAAGCCGGAGAGGATCTCTCGGATGCCGTCGA
>CAYSMT010000109.1:0-7656 GCA_964432135.1 uncultured Acidobacteriota bacterium | reverse complement strand
ATGTTGATGACTATGCAGGCGAATACGGAAAAAAGAAGCACAACCAGGGAATCGCCCGCATCCCCGGGAGTCGGTTTTTCCTGATCACGCGTTCGGTCGACTCCGAGGACAAGAAGACGGTCTTCGTCGTGGAGATAGCGACCACGAACGTGCTGGGCGAGCGGATCCGTTCCAACAAGCTGTGGCCGCGGGCCGATACGGCCCACACGGTCCCCTCACGCCGGGACGGTCTGGTGTATGCCCTCAAGGCGCCGGACTTCCCGCATCACCTCGGCGCGCCCTACCTGCATCCCGGCAGCACACAGATTGCCGGTGGCTACGCTCCGATTCCGCTGGAGGAGGCGACGGGAAGCAGCGACCCGAAGAGCAAGATTGTCTTCCTCAATGTTGGTGACTTGCCGTCCAAGCCACGGTTTGAGAACGAGTACGAGATGGCCTTCTACGACCACAAGGTCCAGCGATCCAGGCGCAGATACGCTCTCCTTTACCTGGATCTGGAACGGCAAGGCGGACGTTGCAACCGGGGTCACGCCGGCCATCGAGCTGCCCTCGGGAAGTCACGAGATCACGCTGGTGGCGAATGACGGCGATGAGGACTCGAAGCCGGATACGGTTCTGATCGACGTGGTCGATACGACGCCGCCTTCCGGGTCGGTCACCGCACCGCCTCACGGGGTCTGCTTCGGCGGACCGGTCGTCGTGGAGGACGACTACACCGATATCTGCGATGAAACGGTGGACCGCACCTACGTACCGGGGCCGGTCTGCGGCGAGCACGGCGACCACGTCGTGACCCTCACGGCGACCGATTCCTCCGGCAACTCGGCGGCGTCGTCGGTCGGTTTCACGATCGACACCGTGGCTCCCCAGGTGAAGCTGCACTCACCCTGGGCGGACGGATTGAAGCCGCAGCCACAGCTTCCTTTTGCGATCTTCTTCGAGGCGCACGATGACGACGGGGCGACCGGCGGCGTGCTGCACGAGGTCGTGAAGCTCGCTGGATGCCCGATCTACGATGGTTGGACCTATGGCAACCAGGATGGGCGGCTCGCGGACGAGACGCTGCCGATGAGCCAGGCCGAACTCTGTCGACTGGCCGAGAAGTGCGGCTTCGATTGTCTCGACCATCCGGAGTTGCGGGTCGAGGCGACCGACTGCGGCGGAAACGTCGGTTTCGATTCCAGCATCTATCCGGGGAGTGTCATCCTCAAGCCCGGGCTCTGCGGAGGTGGAGGCAAACGACCAGGGGAGAGAACAGGGTTCCGTGTCGGCCGTTGACCGGACCCTGCGATCGAACGGAAAACAGAAGTGAGATGGAGCGCCTCTGACGAGCCGAGCGAATGCCGACCCGAGAGCGACGCGGGTTGAACGTCGGTCCGGCTGGGTAGGGGCGACTCGAAGGCGGTCGTCGGGGTGCATCGTCTGGGCGCGTCTGGCGGTAACCACCCTGGTCTCAGCGATTTGAGGGCCTTGCTTCGACGGCGATCGTAGCTGTGTCCTTTAAGGAAATCCCCCCGCTACCAATTCCATAGACGAGCTTTCGCCATACATTGCGGGGAGTATCCGCAGGCAGAGCGAGGCGAGTTCTCGACCGAGTGGATGACGCGATGGTTTCTTGCAATGGAGCCCTCGGGAAGAGACCGCGGCGACAATTCCACAGATTGGGCGTTCGCTGATTCGCTCATCCAATGTCCCGCTCGCGGTTTAACAGGTTCCTCCTGGTTTTGATAAGCTACTCCCAGGTTGTCACTTCTGGCTTTTTCCCCGAGGGCGGCAGCTGCGTGAAGGTACTCTGACGATCCTTGGTGTATCGGACCCACTGCCCGATCAAGTCTTGGGTGCCGCAAACTGGAGAGTATCAAAATGTTCCAGTGGAGCCGATTTCGGCATGGGATCATCTGGCTTGTCATCGTTGCGGCGATGGGCTGGTTTGTTTTCCATGGACCCTCGCCGATGCCCCGATCTTTCCTGTGCAGGACCGTCTGCCGAACGTCAGAATCGACTTGCGTCTGGGAGGAGAGGTTTACGATCGAAAGCTCCGTTCCCCGGTTTCACATACACACCTTCTCGAACCTTCCCGGTTCAGGATTGAGCATGGATCTTCAGGGGCAGGGAAGCATCCGGTTGCTTGAGAACTACCCGATCGGCAAAGGGCACGTTCGTTTTTCCTGCGGCAGGGAGTTGCCACCGGGTGAGTACGTCCTGCGCGTCCACGAGGCCAACGTCGTTGGCAGCTACCGCATCGAAGTCGGGTTCGTATCGGCCGTCACGTTGTGGCAGCGACTCCTTCTGGTGTTCGGGTTGTTGCTTGTCGTGGGAGTTGCTCTGTCTTTGGCCGGCATCTTCCGTTGGACGCGGGAGCCCTGCGGTTCTATCTGTCGCATGGGGCGCACGATACTCTCGCGGGTTTCCGTTGTTCTGCTCGTCATCTTCACCTACTTGCTGCTGCACGAAGGTGGTCACGCTCTTGCTTCAATCTGCTTTGGCAATTTCGATTGGAGTCGATCAGATTTCCTGGGTCTTGCCGGATCTCCTCACTCAGGGATCAGACTCGACGTGGAACTCGAGCCTTGGCAGAAGGCGGTGCAATCCATCGCCGGGCCACTCCTTCCGGTACTCGCTGGGTGGGTCCTGTTCCTCGCTTGGCGGTCGGCACGTGGAAAACGCATCCGCTTCAGAAGTCGCTTTGGTGACGAGGTCTTGTCCATTACGATCCTAACTCTGGCAGTGAGCAGCCTGGGTTTGTTGGTTCCCATGGCCGGGTGGGCTCGTGACGCCGATTACTCGGGATTCATCAAGAACGTTCCCGTCGGCTCCTGGCAGGCCAACACGGCTCTTCTTCTCGTTGTCCTGACCAGCATGCTGATCCTTGTTTCGGTGGTCCGACATCTCGTGGAATTGGGACGACGGAGCCGTCGGTCCCCGATCGCTGTGAACAGTCGGGGAGAGTAGACGGCGGCTCCTGGAATCGAACTAATCCCCCGGGAGAAGCGGAGTCAGGAAGCGTCGAGAAGTGCGAGACCGCCACGTCCCTGGAAAATCCAAACAAGAGAAGGGCGTTCTTGCAGCACCCTTTCTATCTTGATTTGCTCCGATTTCCGATGGTGTTATGGCGGAAAGGGTGGGATTCGAACCCACGGTACGGTTGCCGCACAGCTCATCAAGGAGACCGGAAATGACGGACTCACCGCGCTCCACTACCGTACCCCAGCCGGCTTCGGTCGAGACCAATCTGCGCAACCCGGTGTTTCGGCTCGAAGATTCATGAGCCATGCGGGGCGGCCGCGCGCTTCGGTATCGCCCCCTTGTCCGCAGCCGAAACACGGCTTCGGCTGCGACAAGTTGACAATACTTTCTGCGGCGGACAATGCCTACGGCCTGATCTTTGATGCCCAGGAGTCGGCCACGGTCTTCGCCGCGTCCCGACCACCCAGACCAAAGGCCAGAGCCGCTGCCACAGCCACACTGCCGATAGTGAACCCAAATGCCATGGTGACGATGTTCTCAGCCAGACCCATGGACCTCAGGCCCATGGCCAGGACAAGCCCGAGGATGGCGATGCGCGCGATATTGGCCAGACCGGCATTGCCCCCGGTGGAGAGCTTTCGGTGGGCCAACGTGCTGAGGAAATTGCCGATGATCAGAATCAGGCCTCCCACCAGCAATCCGCCTCCAAACTCGAGAATCCGGCCAAAGATCTTCGAGACGATCTCGATTCCCAGCAGGTTGACGGCCGCAGTGCTCGCGGCCAGCATGGAGAAGAACATGATGGAGCCTTCGATCAGGCGAGTGGGAGTGAACGATGCTGTGAACAGCTTCTCGATCCCCAGCTTCCCCGGCAAGGCGTCGATGTTCATCCCTTGCAGCAGTCCAGTGAGCATGAAGACCACGAACTTCGTCACGAGCCAAGTTACGAGCAGGATGATCCCTGCACCGACGACGTTGGGCACAGCCGCCATCAACTTGTTGATCATGGCCGAAGCCGGATCCGAGATAGCCGGTATATTCAGCACACCGAGGGCGGCCACGATGATCGGCAGCAGAATGCCACCGAAGATAAAGGCGGAGCCGAACGGCGAAATTCTGATCTCGCTGTTTCCGGTGCGTTGAGCGATCTGCTGGTCTACTTTGTCCAGAGCGATCCCTACCATATCGGAAACGATCTTGGCTACGATCCAGCCGGCGTAGCCGATCACTCCCGCACCGATGATATTCGGCACGACACCGGTGAACTTGTTCAGCATCTCCTGAAGCGGAGCCAGGACGCCTGTCAGGCCGAAATGCTCCAGCACGGCCAGCAGCACGAAGATTGTCAGCACGGCCTTGACCAGCGATGTGATCGGCGCAGACAAGTCCGTTACCGAACCGTTGGCTCCAGTGCGGCGGAGGAACTCGACCCGTTTCAGGGCCCGGCCGGCTAGCCCGGCAATCAATCTCACAGCGAGCAGACCCAGTACAAGAATCAGAAGACCGATCAACGCCTGTCCCAAGACACTCGAACCCACCGGACCAAGATACTCCGTCAGCGTGTTCACGAGATGATTCATGACGCCTCCTCCATCTAGGTTTGTTGCCCGACCATCGACGCGGTCGATTTCCTTTCTGTTGACTGTACTGACGATGAAAAGTCACCAGAAAGATTCGTCCGCAAAGAATAGGGAATCGCATAGGGGCATCGGTTCATCCAAGGATTGATCCAGTGGGTGGTTATTCGTCTGCGCGTGATGCGGGGTGGAGTATCGAGGAGGGCGTGTGATCCATGCATGGGAGTTGCTCCTCGGTGTCGACAAAGGTCTAGGGTGCTTTCTCTCGTCCTGCGCCCTCCTGCGATACAACGCGCCGATGCGGCTGAAATGACTTTGCGCTGGTTCTTCGAAACATCAGCGCCCCAAAGGATCTCCAGCGCGCGTTGCGGAATTTCGTCTTCAGAGGTTGGGCTCCGATCGGACGCGTCGCGCCACGATCACCGTTGGGAATCGGCAGTTCTTGGTGGGGACAAACTGGACAGTGGCGTTCTGGGCGAGCCGTAGCTACTGGGAGATTCTGAGTACCGGGCACCCCATTGCGCCGCTGATCGACTGCTTCGGGCCATCCATCAAGACCTGGTCACAACGGGGTGGTCGGTCGTGGGTGCCTGCAGCAGTGTTTGGCCTGACGAAACTTGCGCCTGCCGTCCCTACCTGGAGGACTCGTGATCAAGCGTTTGACAGTTAAATTTTACCCGACTCTTCTTGGCTTGTTCGTCCTGCTGCTGCTCGCAAGCTGCGCCTCTCCAACCGAGGCTCCCCCCGCCGCACCCTCGCTGACCGGTCCCTACCTTGGGCAGCCGTTGCCGGGCTCCGAGGCGCAGATTTTTGCCCCGGAGCTGATTAGTACCGGACTGAGCACTCGCGATGTCGCGATGACTCCGGATGGCAGCGAGTTCTACTTCGGTGTCTCAATGGGTAATTTCCACTATGCGACGATCGCCTTCACCAAAAGGGTTGGTGGAGTTTGGTCGCCTCCGGAGGTCGTGGACTTCTGCCGCGATGCCCGATACGTGAACGCCGAGCCGCATATCACTCCCGACGGCAAGAGATTGCTCTTCCTCTCCACGCGGCCGATTCCCGGCCAGGATGAGAAAGGCAACCAGGACATCTGGGCTGTGGACCGGGTCGATGATGGATGGGGCGAGCCCTACAATCTCGGCGCGCCGATCAATACGAAGGGCGGTGAGTTCTTCCCCTCGGTGACTAACGACGGAACGCTCTATTTCACCCGCTCGCCGGAAGGAACGCGAGAGAACTACATCTTCCGCTCCCGACGGGTGGACGGGGTTTACCAGGAGCCGGAGAAGCTGCCTGCTCCGCTGAATACGAGCCCGCTTCACTTCAACGCCTTTGTCGCCCCGGACGAGAGCTACCTGATCGTACCGACGACCCGCGAGGACACACTCGGTGGCATCGACTACTACATTTTCTTTCGCGGAGACGATGGTAAGTTCGGCGAAGCGATCAACATGGGACCGACGGTCAACAGCGCCGCTGGACCCGAGTGGTCTCCCTACGTCTCTCGGGATGGCAAGTACTTCTTCTTCATGGCGCGTGCGCGCGATGGCAAACCCGCTGAACCGGCATTGCTGGACTGGAAAACGCTGCTCGAATTGCAAAGGAGCAGCAAGAACGGCGACTCGAACATCTACTGGGTCGATGCGAGCTTCATCGAGAAGCTGCGTCCGCATGTGGAGGATTAGATCCAGGCGATATTGTCAACCGATTGAACCCGCAGCATCTGACGCTCTCGGGTTCCAACTTAAGGTTGTCGGGCAGATTCAGCCTCTTTGATGAGCTTAAACGGGGGTTTTCTGCCCTCATGCGGATCGGAGTCGAGTTGGGCGAGCAGCTTGCGCCCGCGCTGGGCAACCCATCCGTAGCCTTGCCCATCGGCTTCGGTGACGAGCCTCTCGATTCTTGTTCGCGCGTCATCCTGTCTGGCTTCCGAAGCGATTTCGAGAAGGGCGAGCCTCATTTCGAAAACGAGAGCGTGATGGCCGAGTTCATGTGCGCGCGCAAGGGCGGATTCGAGGAGTTCTGCCGCTCGGAGTGAATCCTCCGCATGGATAATCCGGGCGCGGGTCAACGCGATGCGCAGGCGCACGGATTCGGCTTCGCCCGTAGAGACGGCTGACCAGAGGGGATCTATCAGGTCGCGAGCGTCATGGGTTCGGCCCATGGTCAGGTACACAGAGGCGACTATCTCACGAGTAGAAAGGATCGAGGCGGCTTCATCCAGCGCCTCGTAGATCTTGAGCGCGGACTCGGCGAGCTTGAGTGCGCGCTCGCTCTGATCCCGCGCGAGGGCCACGCGTGCGGCCTGTATCTCGGCATCGGCGAGGGTGAGTTGGTTGCCGAACTCTCGGGCGGCGCGCAGCGTCTTTTCCGCTTGTTGGTCGGCTCGACTGGTCTCTCCCCGGGCGAGAAAGAGGATCGAGCCTGCGAGATGAGCGGCAATGATGGAGCGGGTGCTGCCAAAACCCGCAACTTCCGGGGCCGTAGCCTCATACAGGTCAAGTGCGTCAAGCACTTGCCCCTGTGCGACCATGATCTCGCATGATAAAAGCAGCGAACGGCCGATGCGGCGACTTTGGTGGGCCTTGTGATCAATGACGAGGGCTTCGGCAGCATTCTCTCGGGCCATTTTCAAGCGGCCGATCTCCAGACGGATTGTGGCGAGATTGGCGAGGGTCAAGGAGACGAGATCGGTCGCTCCTCTTTCGCGGAACGATGCGAGAGCTTCGCTAAAGCGCGCTTCCGCTTCTTTGAACCGCCCCAGTCTCCCTTGAAGCGCCGCAGAGTTCGCGAGTACGAAGGAGGCGCCATGAGCGGAGCCAATCTCACGATACTCGTTCCTCGCTTCCGCGAAGTAGGACTCCGCCTCTTCCAGGCGCCCACAGGCCGTGCATTCCGCAGCTAGATTTCCAAGAAGCTGCGCCCTTCCACGGCGCCAGCCGATCTCCTCGGCGAGGGTTACCGCGCGGTGGAGTATCTCAGCGGCGGTGGCATGGTCGCCCGAGTTCCCACGGACCGCGGCGATGAGGCCCAGCGCTTGGATCTCGCCACTTCGGTCGCCGGAGACGGTGTAGATGTACGCTCCGTCCGTCTTGATGATGTCCCCTTC
>CAYSMT010000108.1:0-7688 GCA_964432135.1 uncultured Acidobacteriota bacterium | reverse complement strand
GGTGTTCCATGGCTCCAGAAAAGCGCAAAAACGGGGGGAGAGGAAGACGCCGACGGAAAACCCGTCCCGGATGCGGGAAGAGAGAGGGGATCCCTAAGGTAGCCACGGGGTTGCGGGAAGGCCCGCACCGTTGAGGGTTCACCTCACAAGTGTTGCCTACCGGCTTGTGGCGCGTTTAGGGTCATGCAGCCGGACAAGCTCCCGGTAGGAGTCCGCGAGCACCGTCTTGAAAACGAGATAGATGGGGATGGCGAAAAGCATGCCCACCGCACCGTAGACGCGCGCGCCCGCGAGGACCAGGATGATATTCAACAGGGGATTGACTTTGATTCGGTCGGAGACCATGAAAGGGATCAAGTAGAAGTTGTCGATGAGCTGAGCGATGACGATCGTAACGAGTACGTAAAGTGCGGCGTAGGGTTCGTCGACAGCGAGAGTGATCCACAACGGGGGGATGGCTCCGAGAACGGGGCCGACATAGGGCACCATGTTGAGCAGACCGGCGAAGATCCCTAGCGCGAGGGCTCCCTTGGTGCCTGCGGCGAAAAAGCCGATCGCACAGATCGCGCCGACGATGGCGCTCTCGGCGAGCTTTGCCTCGATATAGCTGCGCAGATGCATCCCAGCGGCGCCGGCAGCTCGGGCAAAGCCGCTGCGGAAGCGGCCGGGAACGGCTTCGACGATCTGCGCGGCGATCTCGCCTCCCTTGCCGAAGTAAACGTAGAACATGAGCGGGATGATCAGGACGCAGTTGGCGATAAAACCCGGGAGCTTGCCCAGGAAGCGTGTGAGCAGGTGCAGTCCGTCCCGCTGGACGGTGCTGATCTGCTCGTCGGTCATGCGCTCCTTCGCGAGTAGGCGAGGCAGGTAGGGGCGCAGCTTTTCGACGTAGGTTGCGACGATGGGCTCGTCCCTTGAGGCGAGGGTCTCCATCGCGGAGCCAAGGTCGTCGAGCGAGCCGGAGACGAGGCTGTAGCCCGCAACACCCCAGAAGAGCACCAGCGCTGCGCCATAGAGCCAGCGCGTGCGCGAAGAGAGGCCGTAGCGCGCCGCCTGAGCGCGATACTTGCTGGCGGCGCGCTCCGTTATCAGGATCAGCGACACACCGAGCACCATCGCGAGGAAGATCCATTTGAAGTACATCAGTGCCATGAGCAGGAGTGCGAGCCCTGCCGCCAGTGTCCCGAGCACCTTCCAGACCTTCGGATGGGTCGTCAGCTCCATCAGCTACTCCGCCGCTCGAGGCCGAAGCGAAAGATGCCAACGACGGCCGTAACGACCGCGATGCCGAGCAGCGTCTCCCAGGCCAGGCCCAGCCACAGCGCGGGCGAGGCCAGGTGTTCGACGCTGAGACGGCCCGCCAGCAAGTGGGTGGAGAGCTTCAGAAGATGTCCGAGAAGGAGGGCGCAAGCGGGAAGGGGTGAGGGCAGCCGGCTCCGGAGCCAACCCGCAGTCCAACCCATGATGCCGTAGGGAATTACGGAGAGCAGCTCGCTGGCGGCACGATGCGCGTCGCTGTTGGCGACGAGCGCGAAGATAACTGCCGCGGCGAGAGCACTGATGATGCCGGTGGCCAGCCCCGTCCAGCGGCCGGAGAGCAGGCCGGCGATGGCGGGCACGACTATGGCGACCGCCATCGTGGCGCCCGGAATCAGCGGATTGGGTTGAATCGAGCGCGCATTGGCGAGCACGAGGTAGAAGAGCACGAAGACGAAGCCGTGCGCGACATGGCGCAGGGGGCTGTCCTTGCTGAGGTCGTACGCGGCCATTGAGTGAGTATAGCTCGGTCGGCGGTACGCGATCTCGAGCCCCCGCAGCCGGGTGGCTTATGAACAGTTCGAGTCAATTCGTTGCTGCCGTGGGTGGAGCTGTGGGCTGCCACGTCTCGGTCGCGAAGGGCTTGACATAGTCCTGGATGAGCTGCTCGAGGGTGTCGAGCAACTCCACGCGGTTGGCGAAGTGCGCCATGGCACCTCCGCGGGATCGGGCTCTTTCGATGACGGATTTGGAAAAGGGAACGATCCCCGCAGCCCGCGCCGTATCACCTTCTTGCCTGATCCGCTGGCGATCGACGCGTTCGGGAAGCTCAGGGGAACCGAACCAGATCGCGTCGCGGTGGAGATCGACCTTCGCGGGGACGAAGGCAACGAGACGGCGGGAGCCGTTGAAGTGGGAGACGCGCTGAACGACATGAGAGCCGACGTAGAGCACCGGCTCTGCGGTCTCGCGAGGGAAAAGCAGCGCAGGGTCGGCCTCGATCACTAGCAGTGTGCCTTGATGGACCATGGCCCCTTCAGCAGACCAGGTGTCGCGGAAGGCTTCATCGAGAGTGAAGTCGCGCGCAAGGAGTAATCCCTCGGCAGGTACAGGTGTCTCAGGCAATGCAGGGATAGCGGCAAGCGGAGCCGGTAGCGCTAGGCCAGCGATGAGAAAGGCGGATGCGAAGATCGTGAACGGGCTCGTGGGCGCAGCGATCAGCCGGTGCATCGGGCTACTCCTTCGTCACTTCGATATCGTCGATGGCGACGCGTCCTTCCGGCGAGCCGAAAGAAGCGCCGAAATCGAAGCGCACGGTTCTGATGTCGCTCAGGTCGAGACCATTTCCATTGCGCAGGAAGTCGCTGATGCGGATGCGGATCGTCTCGAACTCATTCTGCCAGCCGATGCCAATGCCGTAGCCGCCTCGCTGGTAGGGTTCCTCGATACCCCCGCCGTAAGCACCAATGTTGATCGAGCTGCTTCGATTTGCGCCGTCGATCAAGGTCACGCTGAAGGTCAGGTCCTCCAAGGCCGCGACGGTTTCCGGATGACGCGTTCCTTGGCAGGCGCGAAAGGAGAGGTAGAGCTTGTCACGCAGGTCGCGTTCAGCGTCGATGATGGCGAAGGAATAGCTGTGGTCGCTGCTCGCGCTGAACTCGAAAACGGCGCCGCGATTCGTGTCCTCGGCACGACCCCGAGCCATGCCGTTCATGGGCTGGGCGGGGTCCCAATCGAAGGAGGCGTCCGGCTCGCGAAGCTGGGCTTCGGTGAGCGCAGCGAGATCGAAGCTGACGGCACCTCCGGAAGAGCTCGTGAAGAGCCCGGGGTGGCTCTGGAAGTCGTCCACGACATGGGCGCGTTGCCCCGGGGCTTCTCGCAGCTCACTGACAACGACCGTCGTGTCGGCGATGCCCGGTGCGTGGAAGGCTTCATACTGGCGCCAGAGGAGGTCTTTGGGTGCGGGTTGCTTGTCGAGGTAGTACTTGAGCAGCGCCAGCAGTGTAGCTTTCTGGACCTGCTGGGCCTCCGGTCGGCCGATCTCGGTGTCCGCTGGGCCCTTGAAATCATTGAAGCCGCAACAATTGAAGTCGTTGTGATCTGCGCCGTGGATATACGTCGATTGGCGCGGTCCTCGCGCGCGTTCAAAGATGCCGAAGGACTGCGTGATCGAGTTGCCCGGACAGCCGCACACGTCCCCGTCGGCCGAGCCGTAGAGCAGGTGATAAGGGACGGTGTGGGGGTCTGATTTCTCTGTGCCAAGGAAGTCGGTGGGTGCGATAGATGAGATGACGACGATGTTCTTGGCGCTGTAGTTCGCGGGCCGATAGCCCTCGTCGAGAAGACGATCATAGGCGCGTGCCACGCCCTCTCCTCCGCGGCTGTGGCCGATCCAAGCGATACGTGTTGCGTCGATGTGTCCGTTGAGAACGCCGCCTCCTAGGCTGTCCTGCTGGCCGAGGATTTTGTCGGTGAACTCGAGGGTCGTCGTCGAGGCGGTCTCGATGCCGGGAGAGGTGTTGTTGTCGTGGGACATCACGATAAAGCCATAGCTCGCGAGATGGATGCCGAGAAAGTCATACCAGTCGTAGCAGTGGCCGTTACCGTGGCTGATAACGACGAGTGGGAAGAGTCCCGTGAAGGCCGGGTCGTCGAGCTCTGAGGGGTGGTAGATGCGCATGTCATCGAGACCGCCACCCGAGCAATGGGGCGCCTCGGGCCCGAGGTCGTCGAAGTGGGATACGACGCTGGGGCCCGCCTGGGTCAGATCGCGTAGGACGAACATCCCCGCCTCGTCCTCCAGGCCATCCACGAGCTCGTCCCCATCGAGCAGCCCGTTCCGGTTGCAGTCGACGACGAGATCGTAGCCATGGCCGAGTACGAAGCCCTTCGCCGCAGCGAGCGTGTCGCTCGAGGCGAGAAGGAAGGTGTTGGCTTGGATGTTATCGTTCGAGAAGCTCAGCGTTTCGGGAGCGCCGCGCACGTCCGCGAGATGCGTGTCGTGGCACCACGCCGCCGCGGAACGAGCCTCGACGAGGTAGACGTCGCAGCTTTTGCCGGATATCTCTGGGTGAGCGAAAGGATCGATGCCCAGCTCAATCCCCGTGCCGGCGTTGAAGGAGCGGGTGAACTCGAAGAAGGGAAATCGCGCCAGTGAGCGTCCAACGAGCTCAGCGGATTGGCCGACGCCTGCCCAGGGATCGACACTGTGGTAGCACCCGATAGGACTGCGGCAGCTATCGAGAGTGCAGGGATCGTTGTCACTGCAGTTGAGCGGCGTGAACTCGCAGTCGCCCGTGGACTCGAGACAGCTATCGTGAGTACAGGCGTCGCCGTCGTTGCAAAGGATGGGCGCACCCTTCTCGCAGCGCCTGTCCTGCGAGTTGCAACTTTCAACGCCGTCACATGTGAGACGATTGTCGCAGTCAGCGGCGTTGCTGCAGGGGAGTGGGTCATCGACCAGGTAGAAGACGAGCGAAGTGAGGCCGTCTTCGATTGGAAGCTCGTAGCTCAGCCCTTCGGTGCCGCCGGCGAGCCATGCGGGGCGCAGAATGTCCTTCATGTCCGGAGAACGATAGATGCCGTAGGGACCCGTGCCGGCGCTCCAGCTCAGATGGACGGTTGTGGCCGTCTTGCGCGCACGCAGCGAGCTCGCCCCGGGAGCGGCGATCACGGCCAAGTGTCCTGACAACCCTCCGCCAAGCACAGCAAAGCCCAGGACAACCGCCAGGCGGCACGCCACCGAGTGCAATGACTCCCGCACGCTTCTCCTCCCAGCTCCAAGGAACTTGCGGGTTGAATATACGGTGAGACGATGCGGCCCGAGTACGTCGTTCGCCGGCTGGGTCGCGGGGTCGGGTTAGAATGCTCACGGGAGGTCTCTTGGAACCCGTCACGTCGCTTTTCGATCTCGTGCTGCCTTTCCTTCCCTCGGGCTTTGTTTTCGTTGGCTTGGTCGTCGTGCTCTTCCTGGTGCACTACCTACTGGAAAAACGATCGATTGTGCCCTCGGCACGTAAGTTTCATCAGCAGATCACGATGCTGGTGATCAGCCTGGGGGGCGTCATCGTCGTCGTTCTCTCGTTGCCGCTGAGCGATTCGTTGCGTGGACAGTTGATTGGTCTGCTCGGCGTCGTGCTCTCTGCGGCGGTGGCGTTGTCATCGACAACCTTCATAGGCAACGCGATGGCAGGCATCATGCTGCGCGTCGTGAAGGTCTTTAAAAGCGGAGACTTCGTCGAGATCGAGGGGCACTTCGGACGCGTGACTGAACGCGGGCTCTTCCATACCGAGATCCAATCCGAGCAACGTGATCTCGTCACCTTGCCCAATCTCTTCCTGGCGACGCATCCGCTGACTGTGACGCGTAGCTCGGGCACGATCGTCTTCGCCGAAGTCTCTCTCGGTTACGACGTGCCGCGAGGGCGCGTCGAGTTGCTGCTGCTCGAGGCCCTTGAACGAGCAGAACTCGAGGAGGGCTACGTGCAGGTGCGCGAGCTTGGCGACTACTCCGTCAGCTACCGCGCTGCGGGGTTGCTCAAGGGGGTCAAGCACCTGCTCAGCTCGCGCTCGCGCCTGCGGGCCGCGATGCTCGACACATTACACGAGGGCGGGGTCGAGATCGTCTCACCGACCTTCATGAACACGCGCGCCTTCTCTGCCGAGAGCGAGTTCGTGCCGGAAGCTTCGCCGGTTGCCGCTGGGCCGACTCACGCCACTCGTTCGCCTGAGAGCATCATCTTCGACAAGGCCGACGATGCGGAGACCCTTGATAAGGCGACCGAGCTGCTCGTGCAGTTCAAGGACAAGATTGATGTGCTCAAGAAGGGGCTCAAAGACGCCGAGGGGAAGGCTCGCGCGGAGATCGAGGCGCGTATTGCTCGCCTCAAAGAGAGCCAAGCACGCCTCGAGGCCAAGGTCGAGACTCTGCGAGAAGACATCGACTAGTGCGGCGGTCAGAATTACCGGCGTGAAATACTAGTCACATAAAAGCGGTCATCTCCCTCCGATCAGACTAACTCAGCTGATCGGAGGGGAATGGCCACATTTATGTGATCTAGGGGGCAACGGAATAGACGAAGCTTGCTTTTGGGTGGCGTAGGATGCGCTCCGCGATGAGCTTCTGGGGCACGGCCTTCGAGTCAACATAACGAGCGATCAACTCTTCGGCTCCCGCACGGTCCGTCGTGGCCTTGATCCGTCCAACACGGGTCAGCAGCTTCTCGATGGCGGCTGGAAAGCGTTTGAGATCGATCGTGAAGGCGCCGTGGTCTTTCCCGTTGGCCGCTGTAGCGTTCGGGTCGAAGTGCAGGGCGCCCTCGTCGAGAAGGAAGCCGATCTGGATCGCTGCAAGCTGGCTGTAGCTTTGGGGGCGTCCACTTCCGGAGTACATGCCACGTGAGATGTGGTCCATCGCCCAGCGCATGCTGTCGAGTGTGCTCTCCTGGGCGAGCTTATCGCTGATCAGGCCCTTGCGTCGGAGCCAGTCGACGTACCATAGCGCTCCCGTCTGAGCTTTGAGCTCCTCCATCGTTGCTGCGAGGGGGCCGCCGAAGGCTTCGCTGGCGGTTTTCCCGTGGTAGCGGTACTCGTGAGCCGGGCCGAAGTTGTGGGTGGCCTCATGCAAGATCGTTGTGAACAGTCCCGCATCGGGGCTCGCGGCCATCAGATCCGCAGAAGACGCCGTGAAGAGCGAGTGTGTTTGGGCGCTTTGGATTCGGAAGCTGTCGTCGTCCGTGTAGAGGTTACTCATGACGACCGTCCGGCCGCGGCCCTCATTGGCCACGGGGCCCCAGTTGGGCAGGCTCTGGCCAATGGTGGCGCCGAAGGCATCACGGTCATCGCCCGCATTGACGACGATGTCGATGAAGTCGGGCAGGTGGAAAGAGACCTTTCGCGGTGAATAGGGAGCAGCGATCAACCTGGCCAGTGCGTCCTCCATCTCCTGGCGTACGGGAAGGATCAGTTCTTCCCACTTGAGCGAGTCCGCGTTGATCAGTGCGAAGGTGAGATGGAAGCCCGCTTTGCGCGCGCAGGGCTCCCAGTAGGTCTCGTCAGGTGCGATGCGCAGGTACCAGCGCGAGTTGTGCGCGTTCATCTTCGACCAGGCCTCATCCGCCTTCTGCCAGTCGTTGTCGGAAAAGCTCTGGGCGGCTGCGCGCAGATAGCTGCGCAACGCTCCCTCGGCCGGGTCGCTCAATGCGTCTGCCGCAGCGCGCAGCGCCGTCGAGATCGCGCTCATTTCCTCTGGATAGGCCTCCGTGTAGGGGATGGCATGCAGCGCAGATCCCTCCCCCCGGACAACAGTGAAAGGATCGAGAAGCTCCTGTGCGTCGAGCTGAGAGCTCAACCGGGCACAGAACTCCGGGTCTTGTTGTAGCGCTGCTGGGTAGAGGTCGAACACCGGCGACGGTGCGCCTGGAATCGCCGAG